>NZ_JBSFLZ010000096.1:0-28386 GCF_053599315.1 Saccharopolyspora sp. NPDC000995 | reverse complement strand
GCTGTGACGTGCAAAGACCCGATAGCCGGGCGACCTCAGCCGCCCGGCTCCCGAACCACAACACGTCTCTCACAACGAGAACACGCCTCCTTCAGGCAGCAAGGTTCACCACGCCACTGAAATCCGTGAAGGGTCACTTTCGACGGATATGCTCGCGAGCGAAAAGGGGAAC
Source organism: Saccharopolyspora sp. NPDC000995 (assembly GCF_053599315.1). Lineage (NCBI taxonomy): Bacteria > Bacillati > Actinomycetota > Actinomycetes > Pseudonocardiales > Pseudonocardiaceae > Saccharopolyspora > Saccharopolyspora sp. NPDC000995. The sequence goes on along the minus strand of NZ_JBSFLZ010000096.1, from coordinate 28,214 downwards.
TGCAGCACGTATTCGTACTCACGAGTCAAAGCGCATGACCCGGAGCTCGAACGGTGCGGTTTCGATGACCGGCTGCGCATGCCCATCCATCGGGTCAAACAGCCGAACACCATCAGTATCGTTCACAGCCACCCGACACTCTCCCGGCCCCGGGTATCTCTCCTCCGCAACCACACAGCACTTGGGTCTGCGCGGGGAAAGAAGCGATCTCCTCCAAAACCCCGAACCAATGCTCATGAACACTAACACCGACCACAGGGCCAAGCGGGGCCACCATCGGACCAAACCACGCAGTCTGCGCGGGCTCCGGCGGCGGCATCACCCCTGCTTTCCCGTCCAGAGGCACGCAGATCATCTCCGCCAACATCGGCTCGCCAGACTCCACATAGGGGCAAGCGAAGAACGCAGCCTGCTCCGCCGAGAGAATCGCCTCCTCACCCTTCAACGTCGCACGCTGCCCATAAGTGTCGTGAAACCAGGAGCGTGCCCGCTCCGCGAGCTCGTTCATGCCCCTACGCCCCTCACCTGCCAAACCATTTCCAGCGCAGTATGAGCCCGCCGCTGTCCGTCTCCAAGCCGCTTACCCGAAGGTCAGGCGCAACCTGCCCGCCGGGTCCACTGTCTCCCTGGTGGTGTATGCGAGCGACGCCTGTCGGTGACAGCCTTCGATGCCCGACCGGTGACCAAGCACTCGCACAACGCGGAGTAGCTGGCGCATGACCAGCACTTATGGCGTGTTCCTCGACCTGACGTACGGGCGACCACCATGCCGCGGGCCTGGCCCCGACCGGAAAGCCCCCTGCACGATGCACCCCGGCCCACCAGCGAACCCAACTTGCGGTAGTGTTCGACAAGCTCGCCGAGCACGGCCCCGCCTGGAATGCGGAAATCCAGCACTGCGGCCGCGGCGTGGTTCACCGAGCCTCGGCAAATTGGCGACGTCAGATATCAGAACTGCCGGAATTCCTTGCTCGTCTGCCCGTTCGTTGGCTGATTTCGGCGGCGCAAGCGGTCCAGTATCCGGCGGAGAGGCGTTGCCAGACGACAGCGACGTCGGTGTGGATACCGAGGGTTCGGCCGAGGATTGCGGCGGGGATCTCGGTGGCGAATTGCAGGAGCGCGGCGCTCCGGCCCTGGTTGGGCGGATCCCGAAATTGTTCAGCCGGTGGGTCAGCTGTGCGGTGCTGATCGGCCCTCCCGGCTCGCCGCCAGGGAAGACCCAGGACGAGGGCGCGAACGCTCCGATGGTGGTGCGTCCCTTGCGGTTCACGGTGACGAAACGGGTCAGGTCGGCAACGGGGTTGGGTTGGTACCGGCACATCACCTTCTCCATGGTCGCCGCGGCGTTCCTGACCGTGACCGCCCATCGCGAGCGTCTCCGCGATCGAGAAGGGGTTCCAACACCGAACCGGATGACCTGATTCCTGGACATACATAATGCGGGTCTCCCACGGTCCATGTGGCGTCTGAGGTTCCGCCACCCGCACTGCCACGCAAACCAATCTGCAACCGCTCCTTATCTGATCACGACGAACGCTCCAACCCGATCGGGCGGCATCAGTCCCGATCGGGTGACATCCGTGGCGGATTTCCCATAGGTCATCCGCGCGAAGGCCCAGTACCTCATACTTATGAGTGAGATCTATCGGCTTGATTCGAGGAGGGGCGGAAACGGTGCCGGACAGCACTCAACCCGCTCGTGTCTCAGTAGCCGATCTACCGGAAGCGTTAGCCAGGACCGCCGAGGACCGGGACTGGACCGCACTAGAAGCTTGGTGCGACCAGCACATCCTCGCGGTGGAGGGCGAACTCGCCGCTCGGCTACTTCTCGTGCTTAGCCAGGTACCGGACGAGGAGCTGCGCGCACGACCGCGCCTGATGATCTCGTGGGTCAGCGCTTACCACGCGGCGAAGCAATCAGACGTCAGCGAGCTCCGGCCGTACCTGCGCCACTACACAGAACTCGGTACTCGCCTGGCGGCGACGATGGACATCGCGGGCGAGACTTCGGTGGCGACCCTGGTCACGGTCGGAACCGCGGCGATGATCGGGTTACGCATGCAGGGGGCGTGTGACGAGGCCGAGGAGTTGGGACAGCGCCTGACCAACCGCGCGGCGCAGCTCAGCCCACTGCCCGGCATCGATGTGGTACCGCGCACTGGCTGGCTTCCCATGCAACGGGGTCTGACGCGTTCGTTGATGGATGACTTTCCGGCCGCGGTCGAGTTGTACCGCCACGCGTATGAGCACGCGACGGTCGAGCCGATAACGGCGGCCACTGCCCTCAACGCGACGGCAAATCTCGCCATGATCTTCGCCGATCTTGGGCACGGTGTCATCGCGCGGCAGTGGCTTGACCGGATGCGTGGATTCGCATCGCCGTCCCAGCGGATCCGGTTCCTGCTCACCGTGGGTGGGACGATCGCCGAAGGCTGGGACGCGCTGGACCGCTACGACGAGGCGAGCCTCGCGAACTGCCTGGAGATCACCGGTGACGGCACGAAGCAGCTGGAAGTCTGGCCCTTCGTAGCGGCTCTGGTGTTTGCACACGGGCTATATCTCGGCGATCGGGTGACGTCGCTGGCCCATCTCGGCACGCTCCGGCTCAGCCACGCGCCCGCGCTCGTCAAACAGGGCACCGCCGTGCGGGTGATGCGACGCGCCCACGTCGAGCTGCTGATCGCCACCGGCCAGGCCACCCGCGCACTCCGGTTGATCAAGGAGGCGGACCCACAAGCGTCGTGGCTCGCGCTGCCTGCCGCCCGGCTCCGCCTGCTCAACGGCGAATACGAGGCGGTCCGCGCGATAGCTTCGCGCATTTCCTGGCACGAGACCACCTCGCGCCGTGACGCCCGGCAGATGCTGCTCCTCAGGGCGATCGCCGCGCTGCGGATGGGCGACAAGGAAGAGGTCCACCGGGCAGTTCAGCTGGTCGGGCACGTGCGCACCCCCGATGAAGTACTCTCGCTCGCCTCGTTGTCACCGGCCGATCGGGACGACCTGTTCCGGCTGGCCAGCGTCCCCCTGACCGATGAGGCAGCGCAGCGCCTGGAGCTGGCCCGGCCGGTGTTCCCGGAACGCGTCCAACTAGTCGAACTGAGCAACCGCGAGCAGGTGGTACTCACCGAACTGGGCGCCGGCCTGACCATCGCGGAGGTCGCGCGCAAGCTCGTCGTGTCCGTCAACACCGTGCGCACGCAGGTGAAAAGCGTCTACCGCAAACTAGAGGCATCCAGCCGGGAGGACGCGCTGATGCGTGCTTACGAACTTGGCGTACTCTGACGTCCACTATGGATTTGGATGCATCACTGTCCACTGTGCTCCATGATCAGTGGAACAGCGCGGAGCCGAGCGGGTGTTGTTGGTCGAAACCGGGGAGTATCAGGAAGGTCCCGCTGGCGGTGGTGGTGGTAAATTCCAGCAGCGCGTCGGAATTGTCCATCCGGGTCAGGGTGTTGGTGAATGTTCGTATGTCGTTTTGGAAGCTGATGAAAAGGAGGCCGGGAGCGGATTCGTCGGTGCTGTAGGAACGACGGAGCATGAGGCCGACGCCAACGACGTTGGAGTGCGCTCTGCGGACGTGGGCGTCCGCCGGGATGAGGTAGCGTCCGTCCGGCGTTTTGGCGCCGAGGTCCGGGTCCGAGGTTATGGTGCCACCAGAGAGAGGCACGCCGGTGGCTCGGTACCGACCGAAGACTGCCTCCTGGTCGGCAACGGACAGCGCGGCGAACCGCGGCAGGTCGAGTTCCATGCGTCGCAGCACGGCAATGGTGCCGCCGGCGACTAAAGCCGGCCCGGCCAGCCACAGGTCTCGTTGTTCTTGGACGGTGGTGTGCGGGCCCACGATGCCGTCGATGAAACCGAACAGGTTTCGTGGCGCGGTAAGGCCCTGATCTACCGGAATGTTCGAACCACGGCGCCCGGACTGCCGCCAGCGTTGGTGTATCCGGTCACCAGCCTGGTCCAAGAGCGCGGCGGCGACGATCGGTATTACCAAGGCGTCGCCGGCGCAGATCTGTATCAGCAGGTCACCGCCGCGTGCCTGCGGGGCGATCTGCTCACGGGAGAACTGTGGGAGATCCACGGCGCCGGGCAGGGAAGGATCGACCATGCGCACCAGTCGGGGGCCCACTCCGATCGTCACGGTGAGATCGCCCGGCGGTAGGCCCAGCAGTCGCGCATCGGTCCCCGCAGTGAGGGTGAGGATAGCTTGGCCGAGGTCGGCCAATAATTGGCCGACAGCCACGGAATCGCCGAGGTCGGCCACCACGGCCAGCAGGTTGGGCTGGGCTGGCTGCGGGAGCGTGATGCCCGCCTGGTACTGGCCCGTCGGCGACACCTGCGTGGTTGACGCGGGGGCATCAAGTTGGCCCGACGGAGGGGAGCCCGATTCGCACCCGGCGGTGAGGCCGGCGGCCATTACGGTACCGGTGACACCGAGGAACGCGCGGCGTGATGGGCGATGATCGACTCGGCTCACGGTATGGAGAGTGCCATATCCGCGCTCCCGCCCATATCCGCCCTCCCACAGGCGAATCCGGTGTCCATGCCAAACTGCGATCATGCCTCGTTTCAGTCTTCGCGTGACAGTCGCGGTGCTGGTTGCGCTGATGCTCGTATTGGTCGGCTGCGGTGCCGGCGATGACGGATCGGGCCAGGGCCGACGACCGACCGGTGCGCACGTGACGATCCGAGTGCCGGCTCACACCCCGACAATCTCGTCTGCCGTGTCTCTTGCTCAGCCCGGTGACCTCGTGTTGGTCGCACCGGGCGTATACCATGAGTCCGTGAAGATCGCCACGGCTGGAATTACTCTTCGTGGCGAGTCTCGGGACAAGGTCATTATCGACGGGCGGTTGCAGCAGCCGAACGGCATCGTCGTCGCCGCACCCGGGGTGGCCGTGGAGAACCTGACCGTCGAGAACAACACGCAGAACGGGGTACTGGTCACCGGTTCGGCGAAAGCGGTTGCCGGGTTGCCGGGGACAAGCGGCGGCTACGACACCGGCAACGAGCCCGTCACTTTCCTGAAATCGTTCTTGGTTTCCCATGTGACCGCGACCCGCAACGGGCTGTACGGCATCTACGCGTTCTCCGCGCAGGACGGTGTCATTGAGCACTCGTACGCGTCAGGTGCGGCTGACTCGGGGATCTATGTCGGGCAGTGTAAGCCGTGCAATATCGTGGTGCGGGACAACATTGCCGAACTCAACGCGGTCGGTTACGAAGGCACCAACGCCAGTGGCGAGATGTACGTGGTTGGTAACCGTTTTGCCGGCAACCGGGTCGGACTCACCATCAACTCCGACCATCAGGAGAAGCTGCTCCCACAGCGGGGTTCCGTCGTCGTCGGCAACCTGGTCGCGGGCAACCAGCAGGCACCGACCCCCGAGCAGGCCGACGGCGGGTGGGGCATCGGTATCGGCATCGATGGCGGCAGCGCGAATCAGTTCAGCCGCAACCGAATCTCCGGCAATATCAACGCCGGGATGCTGATTACCGCAACCGCCGACCTACCACCGGAGGAAAACCAGATCTTGGAAAACACTTTCGCCGCCAACGGCATTGACGTCGGCTGGACGTTTCCCACCGCCACGCAGGGACGAGGTAACTGCCTACACGCCAATGATCTGCTCACGACGGTGCCCGCTCAGCTCGTGACGACCGCGTCCTGCCCGGTTCCTGCCGCATCGCCCACGCCGTCCGGCACGTGGGCGATGCCGAAGGCACCCGGCGGTATCCCGTTCACCGATGTGGCTGTGCCTGACGCACAGCCACAGTTCCCGAATGCCACCACCACCGGCGCCACGGCTGTTCCGGCCGTTCCGGCGCTACCGGACACCGCAAGCATCCCGCTGCCGTCAGCGTCACTGCTCGCCGGCAACGCGCTGGTGCAGACATCCTGAGCGGCGCCTACGGCGTCGGGCTGACTCCGGGTACCGGCCGAACCGGAACATATTTCTCGGTGTCGAAATCGATGACCACTGGCTGCGGTTCGGAAGCCACATTGACCTGAACCCGATACATGGTGCCGTCCGAGCCGATCCAGTAGCGCACGGTGCCCGCCGTACCAGGCTTGCCACCGGCGGCCGGCCCGGTCATGACATCCACCTGGTAACCGTCCAACTCGTCCCGTCCAGTCCAGGTGGCGCCGTTCTGTGGCAGAAGTTCGGCGTTGTCAGGCCGGTCGCTGCCGAGACTGAGCGCGATGGCCAACGAGGTGTCCAGCGCACTGCCGGTCGTTTGCAGCGGACGGCTATACCACTCCGACCCGGGCGGCGATGCCGGTGCTTCCGCCGGGGTGTTCGCCGTCGGGTGGACAAGCACGGTGGCGGCCGTCCATTCGATCAGCCCGCCGCTGGACGTATCGCGCCCGGTGCCGTGCACCACGCCGTAACCGAGTTTGGCGCGGTAGTCGATGGACCCTGTGATGACCAGCCCACCAGCGGAACTCGGCACGTTGATCGTCACCGCGCGGCCCCCCGACTGGTAATTGCGAAACCGCGTGATCGCCAGCCGGTTCCCCTCATCCGAGGTCAATGCACGTGGACCGGTGGGGCCCGAGCCGTTGCCAGTGACCAGAAACGCAACCACCGCGGCGACCGCAATGCCCAGGGCGGCCACCACCCACCGTGGCCGCAGCCATCGGCGTCGGCCGGCCGCGCGCTGCGGGAAACCTTGCAGGATTCTCATGCTCCGCACGCGGCGCAACGTTAACAGGTTCGCCGATTCACCCCTTAAATCACCCGGTTTTCGGTGTAAATGCAGTGCATCGTTCTGGTTATATAGGCCGGTTCTTGCTCACCTGACAAGGGGGACAGCTATAGCTATGAACCGAGCCGGTAGAGGATTCAGCCGGACAACCGGGAAACGTACGGGCCGACTGGCGCGTGTGGGGTTGTCCGGGCTGTTGCTGATAGGCAGCGCGACAGGCCCGATGGTGGGGGCGGCCGGGGCTTCGGCGGCTGACGGCACACTGACGGTCGAGGTGCTGCGGGATTTCTTTGGCACCGGCGTGATCAACGCCACCATGGATGTGCCGCAGCAGGGCATGAAGGTTGACGTTACCGACCCCACCGGCCATCACGTCACCGGCATCACGGATGCCACCGGAAAAGTCGTGGTGTCGCCGTCGACCGTGCTGACCGGCGGCCAGTACCGCGTCGATGTCACCGTTCCGGCCCCCTACAGCAATTATTTGCGGGCGGCGCCGGCTTCGACCGCGCCGAACCACTTTGACAGCTTCACCACGTTCGTGGACGTGTCGGGCGGCAAGAACGCCTCGGTGATAACCGGGGTCTGGGACGCGGCCGACTACACGCTCCCCGATTCCCGGTACTTCGTGCCGATCCAGAATGGTGCTAGTGGGACCGACACCCGGGCATTGGTGGCGTTCGGAGTGAACACCCGGGGTAGTTGTCCCAGCGACGTGGCGTGCCCGACCACGCTCGCCACGCAGTCCCAGGTCGGCACGACCTTCGGACTGGCCTACGACAAGTACCGGCACCGACTGTTCCAGAGCGAGTTCGCCCGGCGGTACGCCCCGTACGGACCGGATGGCGGTGACGCCATCTACGCCGTGCCGGCCAAGGGCGGAGGCGCGCCGACCCTGTTCGCGAAGGTGCCCTTCGCCACGGTGACGCCGCACGACACCGCGAACATGATCAAGGATCCCGGGTTCACCGACGCGCCGGGCAAGGAGAGCATCGGTGGCCTGGCCCTGTCGGAAGACGGCGCGACGCTGTACGCGGTGAATCTGCTGGCACGGACCCTGGTGAGCTTCGATGCGACCGGGGCTACCGCACCAGTACCCGAAGCGATGGTGCCGATTCCAGACCCGGATTGCGCGGCGCCCACCGACTGGAGGCCGTTCGGGCTTGAAACGCACAACAACACGCTCTATGTCGGTGGCGTGTGTTCCGCGGAAAGCACCCAGAACCGGTCGGACCTCAAGGCTGTCGTCTATGCCTACGACGGCGAGCAATTCAACACGGTGCTGACCCACCCGCTTACTGCCGAGCGCGGTGCCGTCTTTGCCGGCCACCCGAGCGAGGGACAGAACAACCACTGGAACCCGTGGAACACCGACCTGTCAACCTGGGACGAATTGCGCCTGGGCAACGCCTTCATCGATCCGCAACCGGAGTTGGCCAGCCTCGCCTTCGCCCGTGACGGTTCGATGGTCCTGGGTTTCCGCGACCGGTTCATGGACGTTCTCAGTGCGAGGGGGCTGGATCCTCGACCGGGCAACGACACCCCGGAACTCGGCATGTCCGGCGGTGACATCAACATGGCCTGCGCCAATCCAGCCGGTGGATACTCGTGGGAAGGCACCGGAAACTGCCCCAACCACGCGACATCCGCCACAAGCGGCGGCCAGGGCAATGGTGTCGTCGAATACTTCCCGGGCGAATTCTTCTCCGGCGGACACCAGGAAACCGCGTTAGGCGCGGTGGCCTACATTCCGCAGCAGCAATGGGTCATCAGCACGGAGTTCGACCCGACCGTCCACATCGAGACCAGCGGAACCGGATACCACAACATCAAGACCGGCGAGGGTCCCGGCAACAACCCGGCCGCCAACGCCTACGAGTTCGTCAGTCAGGCGCAGAACGGATTCGGTAAGGCCGGTGGGCTCGGCGATATCGCCTATACGGCAGCGAATGCGCCGATCCAGATCGGCAACGTGGTGTGGTTCGACGGCGACCACAACGGAATCCAGGACCCCGGGCAGGTGCCGCTACCGAATGCGACGATCAACCTGTTGGACGCCAATGGCAAAAAGGTCGCCACGACCAAGACCGATGCCGCCGGCGAGTACTACTTCGGTGGGGTCGGCGCCGCCTACGAGCTCACGCCGGGTGCGAAGTACACAGTGCAGTTCGACGTGTGTACCGCGAACACCAGCAAGGTACCAAGCCAGCCACCGGCAACCGAGCTCCGGTTCACGCTCCCGCTGGCCGGTGATGACCGGGCACATGACTCCAACGTGATTCCGCCGACCACCGGGCAGCTGTGCAACGGATACGCACCTGTCACGGCGCCGACCAACCCAGGAGGTGTTGATCACACGATCGACGCCGGCGTGTACATCCCACAGGCACCGCCGACCTCGACACCGCCAACATCGACACCGCCGACGTCTGTCCCGCCGACGAACCCGATGCCAACCACGCCGCCCCCATCCAACACGCGGACGGGCGCGCTGGCCAACACCGGTATTCCCGGCCTGCCAGAGATGATCGTCCTCGGTGTCCTACTCCTCGGTGCGGGCGCGGCATTGGCGTTCGCGAACCGGAAGCGTCGCGCCAAGCAACGCTGAAAACCAGGTGGTCTGCCCGCCGGCGATCCGGAACTGGCGCGGGCGGGCAGACCACGCCTGGTTGAGTTCTGTCAAGGCTCAGCTTTCCAACGGTCCACCCGGCGGCTGACAACGAGCTAGGACTTCTGCCCGCTCTCGACTGTCACGAACTACTCATCTCGTCTGAACCCATGACAACGCATCTTTCCCACAATCTTCCCTTCGTATCGTGCAGACATCGTCATGAGCCAAACGCGGAAGGAAACCGCCGAGCAGGTCGAGTCGGAAAAACTCAGCCGCCGGATTGGTGTTCGGCCCGCACACAGTCCACCACTGCTATGAGACCGAGTCGCTGCGGCGCGGGCGGCGGTCGCCGTGGCGCACGAGTTGTTGAGGCACGCGCCGGTTGCGTCCGACGGAGGTTTTCTTCTTTGCTTTCAGGTACACGGATTGCCCACAGCCATTGGTACACCCAACCCAGATGCTGGCCCTTGCCTGCGCAGGTGGCGAGCGGATGATTACAAGATCCATTGGCCGCTGCAGACCGTCTGCGTCAGAGGTCGAGAGCGGAAACTACTTGTTTCGTAACGGTTCTCGCCTTGACCGTCTGCTTCTGGTCGGTGGTGACCACGATCGCCACGCCCTGCTTCGCGACCGCGTAGACCGCACCCGCGCCCGTCTGCTGGTATCCGCCCTGCCAGCCGGGGGGTTCGGTCGCAGGGTTGCTGCTGTCCACGGGCGCCGCATGGTTCACCAGAGCGGTCGCCACGGCGGGTTCGCCGACGTAGGTGCGCACGGTCAACTGGACGTTCCCGGCCCGGTCGTAGAAGAAGCACGCCGGGTGGGGGCGGTCGGCCGAGAGCTTCACCTCCGACACCCGCTGACCATTGGCCTCGGCGACGAAGTCGGTGGCGAGGTAGGGACACGGTCCCGCCGCTACCGGCTGCGGCTCGGGCGGCAGTGCCCGGGCAGCCGAGGTGGCCGTGACCGGCGGCGGCACGCTGGACAGGGGCGGCGCGGTGGCCGGTCCTGACAGCTGCGAGCAGGCCGCCGCGGCCAGGGCGGTGACCAGAGTGAAAGTTCCGAGAACAAGCACGACTCGACGCATCGGGCAAAGTGAACCACGCCCTGAGCGGCTACTGCCACCTTCAAGATCGGTCCGCGGTCGACAGCCTGCTCGACTTTTCGCTGCTGCCCTCGAACCGTTCCGCGCCGGCTACAAGGCCACGACTGGCGCTGAAGGCGGTCGCGGGCGCGGGCCAGTGGGTGGCTGGCGAGCAGTACCTTCCCGCGCATCGGGCCGAACACCGAGCCGACGAGAGGAGCGCGCATGGCGATAAGGCAAGTACCTCCGCCGAAGTCGTCGCCCAACCATGTTAGGAAGACTGTGCGCGCCCTGGGCGAATTACTGATCACGGCGGGCCTAGTGGTCCTGCTGTTCGTGGTCTACGAGGTGTACGTGACCGACGTGATCTCCGCCGGGAAGCAGACCGACGCGGCCTCGACCTTGGAAGGCGACTGGGCCAAGGGCCGTCAGTTGCATCCCGAGCTGATCGACGGGCAGGCCTTCGCCAAGATCTATATCCCCAACTTCGGCGCCGACTACCACTTCACCATCCAGCAGGGGACAGCCGACAAGTCGCTGGAAATCGGGCCCGGACACTACAAGGGCACAGCGGTTCCCGGGGAACCCGGCAACTTCGCGGTCGCCGGGCACCGTGTCGGCAAGGGTTCGCCCTTCAACGACCTCGACCTGCTTAGCTCCTGTGATGCGATCGTCATCGAGACCCAGACAGACCTCTTCGTGTACCGCGTGCTGCCGTACGCCGACGAGATCGCCGGCTGGGACACCGGCAAGGGCCGCGACCCAAAGTGTGTGGCGGTCAGCACGCTGCGGACGAACGCGCCAGACGGCGGTCCCTACGGTCAGACCGTGGGCCGCGAGGTGGTGAACCCGGACCAGGTCCAGGTGATCGCCCCGGTGCCGCACAAGCCTGCCGACGTGCTGCCGGCCGCCCAGCAGGTCGCGCTGCTCACGCTGACCACTTGCCACCCCCAGTTCTCGAACCGGCAAAGGCTCATCGTGCACGCGGTGCTGACCAACCAGTACCCGAAGAGGAACGGCACAACCTACGCGCAACTGCTACAAGCCCTCGGGGAGGGATAGATGTACGGCTGGATCTGGCGGCACCTGCCCGGACCGCTGGGCGCGAAGCTCGCCCTCGCGGTCGTGCTGGCCCTGGGCGTGGTGGCGCTGCTGTGGTTCGTGGTATTCCCATGCCTGGAAACGCTGCTGCCGTTCAACGAAGTGTCGGTGCAGTAGGGCCGCCCCAACAGTATGGTCTGGTAGCCATCCGCGTCCTCGCCGGATAGCCGCGCGAGAGCAGCCTCCCCATCTTCGGCCAGTACAACGCCGCGTACTTCGCCCACGTGTCATCGCATACGTGGCTGTACGGTCAATACAAGACGATCGGCTGCAGGCACTCCTTCGTCATCCTGTGCTCCGACCAAACGGCCACGATACCGAGCGACTCCCAGGGCTTGGACAAGGTCGATCTGAGAGTTGCGGCGGGTTTCTGTCCAGGTGGGACGCGATACGAGGGCGCGGTTTCCGGTGGGAGATCATCGGGTTGTCCAAGCCGTGACGGTCTATCCAGGAGCCGCGCTCTTGTGTTCCCGGCTTCCCTGAGTCCTGTCCGCTCAAGCCGTTGCTGGCCAAGCGGTTCCCGAACACGAAGCCGGTCTTCCAGCAGTGCAGAGACGGGCGGCCAGGTCTGATTTGGCCATCCGGAAGCTTTTTTCGACCCTTGTCGGGTGTTTTCGTACGCGATTCGTGCTGGTTCAGGTCCTACTATGGGTTCACCCGAAGCAATCCGGCAGACCGGATCGGGTTCCTCAATGAGGAGCGGCCCACGGCGATGCGCTCGAACTCACCCAGCTCGCTCGGGAGTCGCTACGAGAATTTCCGGGTCTGAATGAGGGCATGCTGCTCGCTCCGGCTAGGAGATGCCGACCGGGGCGACCTGGTGGTGCTGATCGACGAGCTCTTCGGGGAATCCGAACCGGACGCCTGATGTGACCGCTGTCCAGTAAGCAGTCTCTGGACAAAGGGGGTCACGAACACCTTTTTCGCTGCGGACCGGCCGCCGCGTCAAATCCGGCATGGAGGTCTCCAGGGAGAGGGCTTCAGGAGGCGCGGACCGGACCGAAGCGGTGCTCACGCCGGGTCGGTCCCGCGAGCCCGGTCCACGCCGGTCCAGGCCAACGCGACCGCTCCGTCGAGCAGGGCTCGTTCGGCCTGCTGACCGACGCAGTGCGCGACGAACTCGCGCTGATGGTTGGTGGCCGGCAGTGACCCGATCCCGATGTAGGGATGGATGGCGGGCACGACCTGCGACACGTTGCCCATGTCGGTCGACGCCCGGTTCATCCGGCCCGCCAGCCCGTCCGGGGCGAACTCACGCCCCAGGTGCAGGGCGTTGGCCCGATACGCCGCAAGCGTGCGCTCGTCGGTGCGGAACTCGGCGTAGGGCTTGCTTTCCGCCTCGACCTCCAGCGTGGCGCCGGTTGCCAGGGCGCCCGCCTCGAAGCAGCGCATCACCTTCGGCTCGATCTCGGCCAACTCGGCCAGGGTCTCCGCACGCACGTACCACCGCCCCGAGGAGGACTCGGGGATCGCGTTCGGCGCCGAGCCGGCGGAGGTGACGATCCCGTGCACCCGCGAGCCCGACGGGAGCTGCTGGCGGAGCAGGCCGATGGCGACCTGAGCGACGGTGAACGCGTCGGCGGCGTTCACGCCGGCCTCGGGGTAGGCCGCCGCGTGCGCGGACCGGCCGCTGTAGGAGATCCGGGAGTGGCTGACCGCGAACGGCCGTGCCGCTGCGACGTCAACCGGCGCCGGGTGGACCATCATCGCCAGGTCGACGTCGCGGAACGCCCCGCGGTCAAGCATCTCGATCTTGCCGCCGCCTCCCTCCTCGGCTGGCGTGCCGTACACCTCGACGGTCAGGCCGAGATCGTTGGCGACCTCGGCCAAGCCGAGCGCGGCGCCCACCGACGAGGCGGCGATCAGGTTGTGCCCGCAGGCGTGGCCGAGCCCGGGCAGCGCGTCGTACTCGGCGCACAACGCGATCCGCAGCGGTCCCGAGCCGTACCTGGCGAGGAACGCGGTCTGCAGGCCCAAGTAGGCCGCGGTCACGGTGAACCCGCGACGATCGAGCAGCTGCGGGACCGTGGCGGCAGCGTGGTGCTCCTCCCAGGCGGTCTCGGGCCGGGCGTGCAGCGTCGTCGACAGCTCGACCAGTTCGTCGGCTGCCCGGTCCACGGCGGCGCGGACCGCGTCCTTCTCACGGGTGACCGTGCTCGGCATGGGTTTCTCCTACAGGTCGCCGGGGACGCCGTACGACGGCGCGGCCGTGGGTTGCAGCCCGCGGCGGACGTAGTCGTCGCGCTGCGGCAGCCATATCTCCAGGGCTTCGGTCAAGCCCTCGATCGGTTTCTCGGCCCAGTCGACCCTCAGGTCGGTCACCGGCCACTCCACGTCGGCCACGACGGCCAGGCCCGCGGAGTGCACCGGCCCAGCCTCACCACCCGCTTCGACCGCTGCGTGCATCGCGGCGAGCAGCCGTTCTTCGAGCTCACCCGGCGCGGATTCGAATGCCTCGACCATGATCGCCGGAATTTCGGTGCTGTTGAGCAGGTTGCCCGCGGCCACCGAGTGCGAGCCGACAGCGGCACCGTTGGTGCCGAGGGTGTGCTCACCGCTGAACCAGGCGGTAGGCCCAGCCGACCCGACCGCGGTCAGCTGGCGATAGCCCAGATCGGTCGCGCCCTCGCCGACTTCCTGCAAGGCCAGCCGGGCATCGCCGTGGACGGCCAGTCGGTCGAGGATGCGCCCGCCCAAGCGTGGGTCGGTCACGTTCTGCGAGGCGGCGGCGCCGACACCCGGCCTCAGGTGCAGGCAGCGTGCGGCCACCGCGGGGCTGGAAGAGCTGACGGCCATCCCGAAGCGCCCGTCGTGCCTGGCTGCGATGGAGAAGGTCATCGGTCGTCCTCCGGGATAACGGCAATGGCGTCGATCTCGCACAGCCACTCCGGGCGTGCCAGCGCGGAGACGACGACACCGGTGGAGATCGGGTGGACGCCCTTGGTCCAGTGGCCGATGGTCCGGTAGACGGTCTCCCGGTAGCGCGGATCGATCAGGTAAATGGTCAGCTTGACCAGGTGTTCCATCCGGCTGCCCGCTTCCCGCAGCAGCATGTCGATGTTCGCCATCGCCTGCTCGGCCTGGGCGCCGACGTCACCGATCCCGACCGACTCGCTGGTGTCGAGGTCCTGTCCGATCTGGCCCCGGACGTAGACCGTGTTGCCGGCGACCACGGCCTGGCACAGATCGTTGTCGAGGTTCTGCTCGGGATAGGTGTCGCGGGTGTTGAACGGACGGATGCGGGTGTGGGTCGGCATCAGGCGGCTCCGGTCGTGTTGACGGTCGGTTCGGAATCCCAGTCGAGTTGGGAGGCATCGGCGTCGGTGTTGTAGGAGAGGTAGCTGCGCTGGATCGAGATGTGCTCGGCCACGTACGCGGCGTCGTGCCAAACCCCCCAGATGAAACTCGACCCGCGCCGCGACAGCCACGGCAAGCCCAGGAAGTAGATCCCCGGCTCGGCGGACACGCCGCGGGTGTGCTGCGGTTTGCCGTTGTCGTCGAAGGCGTCGACCTGCAACCAGTCGTAGTCGGGCCGGAAACCGGTCGCCCAGATGAGCGAGGTGATCCCGGCTTCCGCGAGGTCCAGCTCGAAGATCGGGTCGAGCACGCAGTCCGGATCCGGCCCGAACGTACGTGCCTGCGGTTCCTCGGGCAGGTCGAGCCCGTTGCGCGTGATGTAGGCGTCGGCCTCGTCGAGCATCTTCAGGTAGTTGGCATCGCCGTTGGCGATGTTCTCGCGCAGGTTGTCCGCGAAGTGCACCCGGCCGTCGGCGAACGCGCGGGTCACGCCGACGAGGGTGATGCCGTCGGCCGCGAGGGCCCGGAAGTCGACGGTTCGGCCGCCCTGGGCGCCGCTGACGGCGATCGTGACGTGCTCCGCACCGCGAGGCGGAGCCGCCGCATCCCACTTGTTGAGCACCCCGAGCCACCAGCAGAAGTCGCGGCCCCGGTACCGCCGCGGCGGTCGATCGTGCGCACCGACCGACAGGTAGACCTTCCGGCCAGAGCGCTGCAGCTCGTCCGCGATCTGGACGCCCGACGACCCGGCGCCGACCACGAGGACGGCTCCTTCGGGCAGTTGCTGCGGGTTGCGGTAGGAGCTGGAGTGCAGCTGGACCACGTCCGCGTGCTCGGGGACGACGGGGGGGATGACCGGGGTCTGGAACGGTCCGGTCGCCGCCACCACGTACCGGACGTCGATCATCCCGTCCGAGGTCTCCACGCGAAAGCCGGGGCGTCCGACGTTCTTCTGCACGCGCAGGACGTCCACGCCGCAGCGGATCGGCGCGCCGATCTTCTCCGCGTACTCGACGAAGTAGTCCGCGACCTGTTCCTTCGAGGCGAAACCGTCGGGATCGACGTCGGCGAACTGCAGTCCCGGGAAGCGGTCGTGCCAGGCCGGACCGTTGGCCACCAGGGAGTCCCAGCGTCCGGTGCGCCAGCGCTCGGCGATGCGATCGCGCTCCAGCACCAGATGCGGGATCCCGCGTGCGCCCAGGTGCTCGCTCATAGCCACCCCGGCCTGTCCTGCGCCGACTACGAGGACCTGGGTCTCGTAATGCGACATGTGAACCTCCGTTCCACTAGTCCCGACGTTCTCGCCCCAGCGAGCCGCACCGGTAGACGCGACCGCCGGCGATCCGAGTCTGGGCGAACCCGCTGCAACAGGCCAGAGCATCTTTTCGAACATTTGCATCTGATAAATCGATGCCACGAGCCCGTGGGACCGCGCGACCAGGCACGCCCCTATCCCGCCCGACCGTCAGGAATTGGCCGCGTCCACGGACGATCCGGCCGACTGCGCGGCCGACGACCCGGTGGGACCGCCCCCGATGTCCTGCGCCTGCAGCAGACTGCTCCCGGCCGTCTCGCGCATGCTCAACGCGGCGACGAGCCCGATCAGTGCAGCGACCATCAGGTAAGGGCCGGGAACCAGCAGACTCCCGGTGACGGAGATGAGGACCGTCATGAGGAACGGCACCGTGCCGGCGAAGAGCGCGGCGGTGACGTTGTAGGCGATCGACAACCCGCTCTGGCGGGTCCGGGTCGGGAAGATCTCCGCGGCCCACACTGCGTAGGTGCCGAGGATCGCCGAGAGGATCGCCCCCAGTCCGAGCCCCGCGATGACGGTGCCGGCCAACCCTGTCTGCATCAGCATGTAGGCGGGCGTGGCCGCGATCAGCAGGACCACGGCGGCGCCGACCAAGATGGGCTTGCGGCCGACCCGGTCGGACAGGTGACCGAACATAGGTACTAGGACGAGCGCGAACAGCGAGACGAACGTCGAGAGGAGAGCGGCGCTCTCGGCGGAGTGCCCCAGGTGGTCCGTCTGGTAGTTCACCAGGTACGTGAGCACCGCGTAGAAGGGCACGTGCATCATCGTCATGAGACCGGCGGCCTGCAGCAGCTGACGCGCGTTGGTGCGCAAGAGCTCCGTGATCGGGCTGCGCGACACCGAGTCGGTCGCCTCCAGCACCCGGTACTCCGGCGTGTCCTCGATCTTCGTCCGGATGACGTAGCCGACCACACCCATCGGTGCCGCGATTAGGAACGGGATCCGCCACCCCCACTCGGTGATCTGCTCGGGCGTCAGCGAGACGGACAACAGGTAGAAGGCGAACGACCCGGCAAGGAAGCCGAGCAGCGAACCGACCTCGAGCCAGCTGACGCCGAAGCCGCGCCGAGCGCGGGGCGAGTACTCGGCAAGGAAGCTGGCCGCACTGCCGAACTCGCCGCCGGCCGCGAAGCCCTGCACCAACCGGATCGCGACCAGCAGGATCGGTGCAGCGATCCCGATCGTCGCGTATCCGGGCAGCAGACCGATCGCGAGCGTCGCGAGCGACATCACGATGATGACGATCGACAGCGTTCGCCGGCGACCGATGCGGTCGCCGAGCGGCCCGAACACCAGCGCGCCGAGCGGGCGTATGCCGAACGACACCGCGAACACCGCGAACACCGACAGCACGCCGGCGACCTGGTTCTCGGCGGGGAAGAACACCGTCGCGATGGTGGTGGCGAGGTAGGCGTAGACAGCCCAGTCGAACCAGTGGACGAAAACGCCGATCGCACCGGCCGCCACGCTCCGGCGCAGCGAGGCGGAATCAGCCTGGACGGCCGCGTCGAGCACGGCATCGGCGACGGAATGTGATGTGGGTTCGGACACAGGGCCTCCATCGGTCGTCGCGGGACGACGGCAGGACAGCGCCGAGCGCCCCTGCCGTGAACAGCGCGTATGACCTCGGCGCTGTTGGGAGGCGACGCTATGCTTTAGCAGGGGATCACTCAAACAGAGATAACAGGTCCAATGCATCGCCATTTCCGATGCTTTGCGGCGGTGGAGATCCTCCGCCGGGATCACCGACACCCGAGGCCACGCACCGGCCGACCAGGCCGCGCGCAGATCGCCGGATCAGGAGCGCGGGGCACGAGTGCTCTCGCCCAGCCGCCCAGTCGCTGACCTGAGCCGTTCGACGACCGCGCGGGCGCTGTCGGTGACTGCACGGGCCCGAGCGGTGCGCCGCACCGACTCCAACCACGCCACCACCATCGAAAGCGACGGCACGTCGTCGGCGATGGGGCGCGACTCGACGCGCCCACCGCCGTAGGTGCCGTCCAGTCCCGGGCGCTGGTTCAGCAGCGAGAAGCCCAGCCCTCGGGCGACCATCCCGCGGACGGCCTCGACGCTTTGCGACCGGTAGGCGATGCGGGGCGGCGCGCCAGCTGCGGCCAGCAGCTCGCGGAAGTACTCGCGGCTGTGCGGGAGGTCGAGGAGCACCATCGGCTCATCGGCCAGATCGCACAGCCGGACCTCTGACAGCTCGGCGAGCCGGTGCCCGGGCGGCAGGAGCACGTACGGCGGCGCTTCGGCGATGACCTCGCGCGCCACCCCTTGCCCGAGCCCCAGGTCGTAGGTCACCGCCACCTCGACCGTGCCGCTGCGAAGCGCGGCGCTCACCGCGGCCGCTTCGAGTTCGAGCACCTCGACTTCGAGCCCGGGATGGGCCGCGCTCAGCTCCGCGAGCAGCTCGGGCATCACGAACGGAACGAGGGTGACCATGCACGCCAGCCGGATGTGCCCGCGCACGTCGTCACCGCGACCCCGCGCCGCGTCCAGCACCTCGCCTACGTGCGCGAGCAGCCCTCGCACATCCCGCAGGAACTCCTCCCCGGCCCCGGTCAGGACGAGACCCCGCGCGTGCTGGCGGATGAACAGCGGCGTGCCCACCTGCCGTTCCAGCTGGGCGACTGCTGTCGACACAGCCGACTGGGCGACCCGTAGCTCCTCGGCCGCCCTCGTCATGCTCAGCACGGACGCGGCCTGGACGAAGTAGCGCAGCTGCGTGAGGGTCACGTCCGGTTGCCGGGTCACCGCAACACCACCCCGGCGGCACCGATGGCCCCGAGCGGGCCCACGCGATCGGGGCGACCCCGCACCGTGAACGCCAGGACGAACCGTTGCCCCGCTGTCATCGCAAACCCCCGCACGAACATCCGGACCGGCGGTTCTGCCCGCTCGGTCACCGGAGCAGGCACAGCGCTGATCATCGCTGAAACCGTTGCCAAGCCCGACGACAACGCTACATCAGATTCAACATCGGACCGCCAGCCGACTTCCTGGACGCACACCGCCGCCGAGGTCCACACCAAGCTCGAGCACGACGGGAGCGGATCGCCAAGGCAAGCATCGAAATGAGACCAGCCTTGCAACCGCGATGGGACACCGACACCTGTCCCGTTCGGCACGCCGGTATGGCGCGAGCGAATCGACACGGGGGTTCCTGCGCTCCCAAGCAGACGCACTAATCACGTGCGAGTTCTTCGAGACGATCACCCTGTCCGGGGCGCGCGCTTGCACGTACGCGCGGTGATTGAGCACTCAAGCCGCCGCATCCGCATTCTCGGCTCGACCAACCCACACCGTCCGCCTCATGGGTGGTAACCATCAAGGCACTCACCAACACCCGCCCGCTATGCCCACTCCCCCAACCAATCACCGACCCCGAACAGATCACCCGCCTCGACATACGAGCGCGCGACCACCTCGACGGCATCCTCCACGAGTACCGGAATGCCGCATGAACAGGCGCAATGAGATTCCCGGCAAGGGCAGCGCCCGCCCTGGTCCTGGGCGGATCGGACCCTCGCGTTCGCACCGAGGAACCCCGGAACACGACGGTTATCTCTTACCAGAGGGCTGTCTCCGCGCGCCTATCCCCGGCCGCTCTAAAGTGGACGCGCGGGCGGTCGGGAGGAGGAAGACAGGCAGCTTAACGCCAAGCTAACTCAGCGGCCAGTCACCGAAATCTCGGACCGCGCGACAGGCAGCGCGGGAACGTATCCCACCACATGAGAACACATCACCTCGGCTTGTCCCAATATTCTGAAAGAAGAGATCTATGACTGAATTTCTCCGGCGCCGGGTCCCTTTCTCCGGGCAGCGTTGCGTCACCGCGCTGGCCACCTGCGCGCAGCGGGACATGTGGCGGCTGATCCAGCGCGCTATGCCGGATTCGACGTTCTACGACCAGGTGTACCAAATCGAACTGCTGGAACCGGCCGGGGTGGACGATGTGATTGCCGTGCTCGCGGAACTGGTGAACCGCTATGAGTCGCTGCGCACGGCCTTCCACCAGGACGAGGCGGGAGTGCTGATGCAACGGGTGCTGCAAAACGGCGCTTTCGAGACCGACATCCGGCCGGTACGCTCCGGGGAGGACCCGAAGACCGTGGCCGCCACCTGGCAGCAGAGCCTGCGGCACCGCGGCTTCAACCTTCAGGCGGGGCCGCTGTTCCGCTCCCTGATCATCCTCTCCGACGACGTCCCGGTGCTGGCCGCCCTGGGCATCTCGCACCTTGTCGCGGACCTGATGTCGCTACGCTTCCTCGCCAGCGAACTGAACCGGCTGCTGTGTGCGCGTGTATCGGGACTGCCAGCGCCGGCGCCCCCTGCCTGCCGACAGCCCGTCGAACAGGCTGGTTACGAGCGCTCACCGCGGGGGCAGCAGGCCCTGGCCAAATCGCACGCGTACTGGCGGCGACAGCTCGCGCAGGCGCCGACCACGATGTTCCCCTACCGCCGCGGCGAGCCGTCCGCACCGCGGTTCTACAGCGCGGCCATGGAATCCAAGGCGGTGGCGATGGCACTTCCCGTGCTCGCCGACCGGTACCGGACCAGTACCTCAGCGGTCCTGCTGTCCGCGGTGGCCCTGCTGCTCGGCCATCTCGCCGGTCTGCCCGCATGCGCGATCCGGCTGCTCGTCGCCAACCGTTTCGCTCCCGAACTGCGCGGTGCGGTTGCCAATCTGCAGCAGGAGGTCCTGGTCACGCTCGAGCTGACAGGGGAGACCTTCGGCGCGGTGGTGCGCGGCGCGCTGGCCGCGTCCATGACTGCCTACAGCAACGGTGTGTACGACCCCGACCAGGTCGCGGAGCTGATCCGGTCTGCCGGGAGGGAGCGGGGCGCCGAGCTCTCGCTGTCCTGCTATTTCAACGACATACGGGCGGCACGGGAGGTGCCGGGACGCGCCACGGCCGTGGACGCCGGCTTTGTCCGTGCGGCCATGGCCGACACCGTCGTCGCTGCGGACCCCTTTAAGGATGCGGAGGACTTCTTCATAGTCATCGAGGACAAGGTGCCGGGCTGGATCCGCGTGGTGCTCTGCACGGACACCCAGGTGCTGCTGCCGGCGGAAGTTCATCGGTTTCTACTGGGCGTGGAGCGGCTTCTGGTGGCGCTCGTCGACCGGGAGTTGCGGCCGGAGGAAGTGGGCGCGGTCTGCGATGTGACGTCGATGGTGCACGGGCAGACATAGCCCAGCACCTGGTCGTGGTCGGCGAGCAGCAGCCACCCACCGCGCCGAGTCCGCGCCGCGTCCGGGTCGGCAGTTCATCGACCAGCCATGTCCAGATCCCGGTGAACGGGCATCCCACGGGCCCCGGTGTCCAGGGCCTGCACCCCGGATTTCTCATCCACGCACAACGCCACTGCCGTCTCCGGCGGGTTGTGGTACAGGCCAAAACATCGACGACCTTCTCCACGAAGACGGGTCACTGGACAGCTTGAACCCGTCGGCGAGGTACGGTTTGAGTCCGAATTTTCGCCAGATGCGCCCGATGGTGGACTTCGATGCCCGGGGCCTATGCGTGACATTCCTCGGCGTCTCTTCCAGCGCCGCCGTGAGCCGACCGAGCGACTCATCGCCCGCGCACCTTCCGCAGCGTCACATGGACCAGCAACGCCCACGACAGCGGTCGGTACCGATCGCGATCTGCGAAAGGGCCACCTCGGGCGCATGAAGTACCAGGAAGAGCAGTCTCATCAGCACCTTCGCACCGGACGCAGACTGTCCCATGAGCACGGATGCGACCGATCAAGGCGCGGCTTCGCGCAACGCGGGAAGCAACTGGCGCTGCGCGAAGTCGAAGAACCCGGACGGGTCCGCGTCGATGTCGATCTGCACCAGCGCGATGTCGGTGTAACCGGACTCCCAGAAGGCCGCCGCGGACTCGACCATCGGAGCGACCTCGGGGCCGCACGGGATAGTGGCCGTGATGTCCTCGGCGCGAACGAACTGGGTGGCGGCGGCGAACGCGGCCGGCCCGGGCAGTTCGGCGTTGACCTTCCACCCACCGGCGAACCAACGAAACTGCTCCCAAGCGCGCGCTGCCGCGGCATCGCGGTCGGGCCCCCAAGCGACCGGGATCTGCCCGATCTTGCGGGATGCGCCGTTGGACGCGGTGGAATCCCACTCCTGGCACAACTGGCTACTCGGTTCGACGGCGATCATCGCATCGGAAAGCGGCGCGAACTGCTGGATCGACTGCGCCCCCGAGATCGCGGTGGCCACCGGAACCCGCTGCGACGGCAGGTCCCACAGCTTGGCCGAATCGACCCGGTAATGCCTACCAACGTGGTTGACGTAGCCACCGTCGAACAGCGCACCGATGATCTGCAGCGCCTCGGCGAGCATCTCGTGCCGCACGTTGGCCGGTGGCCAGCCGCGACCGACGATGTGCTCGTTGAGGTTCTCACCGGCCCCGACACCGAGCACGAAGCGGTTGTCGGACAGCAGCCCGACGGTGGCGGCCTTCTGCGCGACGATCGCAGGGTGGTAGCGGAGGATCGGCGCGGTCACGAAGGTCATCAGCTCGACCTGCTCGGTGGCCTGCGTGATCGCCCCGAGAACGCTCCAGGCGTACGGCGAGTGCCCTTGCTCGTCAAGCCAGGGGAAGTAGTGGTCGCTGATCACCTCGAAGTCGAAGCCGGCGCGCTCGGCCGCCGCCGAGTGCGCCACCAGTTCCCGAGGCCCGGACTGCTCGGTCAACAGCGTGCATCCGAATCGGACCATGCCCCCAGGCTGGCACGTACCAGAGGCACTCGCTCATCGACCAAGGCCGCCCGACGTTTCCTGTGGCGCACTTCGAGTTCGACTGCTTTCTGCTCGTCGAGCCGTGGTGGACGGTGCGAACCGGCTCCATACCCTTTTGGCTCGCCTTCAACACCGCGAGCTCGCTGTGCACAGCGAATTCCTATTTGGACCGAACAGAGGTACCCGACGAAATTCGCCTGATGCTCTTCTCCCACGGCACCGAGTCGATCGGACTCGCACCGATCGACGACTGGGAGAAGCTGACCGCACGCGCCCGCAAGATCGGCGCACTCGCCGGTGTGGATCGCAAGGCGTTCCCCAAGGACTTCGCAGTGTTCGCCAGGGCCCACCGCGAGCTCGCCCGGACACGACATCTGTACCCGATCCCCGGCCCGATGCCGTGGGAACACGCTGAAGCGCTGATGCGCCGGCACGCCGACCAGACCTTCTCCGTCGAGCCGTAGCTCAGCGCCTCCGTCTCCCCGCAGATCTGAACTCCCTGCATGGAGATCACGATACCGGGGCGTGGTCACCGCCGCGTCCACCCGGACGCTCACCGGCCCCCGAGACCCGACGGCAGGCCACGCGGTCGGCGTGGCAACGGCTCGTCATGCGCGAGCAAATCCTCGCGTGTTCCGAGCGGACGAGAGAGTTTTACCTCGCTGACCAATGCGGAGAGCTTGCCGTACGAGGCGAGGTCTACTTCTGCCACGTCGTCTCCGGCAGAGGGTAGTGCTTCCGGAAAGGTTCTCCCGGTGGTAGACGATCCCATACACATACACGCCGCGATCGATGCTGCCCTGCTGTCCTGATTGGACCTGTTCGCCTCGTTCTGCGCGTGTGATCATCATTCACGCTCCCGAATACGTGCTTCCCGGCGCCGTACGGGCTGCTTCTCCCCCTTAGCGTCCTGGTTGGCACCGCGGAACTCGTCGAACTTTTCCTTGGCGGCGTCGATCACCCCCTTGGTCTTACCTTTGGCACCACCCTCAGCCATGCCCTGCATCAGCTCTGGCAGGTCTTTGCCGCCCGTCTGATCCAGGTCCAGCCTGTTGGTCGCCTCGGCGAACCGCAGGTAAGTGTCCACACTGGCCACGACGACGCGAGCATCGACCGTGAGGATCTCGATCCCTACGAGCGAAACACGCGCGAATATGTCAATGACCAGGCCCTTGTCGAGAATTAGCTCGACTACATCTGAAAGAGTGCCTCCAGTTCCCCGCTGCACCGGGGACCCGCCGCCGCCTTGCATGCTTGCGATGGTCATGCGATCACCTTCTCCGACTGGATGTCACAGTTTCACGGCGACGCCGTCCGTGGTTGTTCTCATCCTCCTCGTCTTCGACGTAGCCCTCGGCACCTTCGCGGTACTCCTCGTCCGCATCGCCGGGCTCTTCTTCCCCATCCTCCTCCTCTTCCTCCACGGGTTCGCGGCTCCTGGATCATCCGCGTCATCATGTGCTGTTTGATGTAGTTGAAGTACGTTTGCACGCGACGCCCTCGCGCGCGCCACATGTACGCGGGCTTCTCGAAGAATCCTTGCGGATAGTAAGCCTTCGAGCGCTAACTCCTGGCGGAGTCAGCACATGCCCGCATCTCGAATCTCCTTTTCGGCAATATCGTTTACCCAGGACCGCACGGGCGCCATCCAGTCGGTCACACGCCCATCTTGGTGATCTCTTCCCCGAACGCAGGTTTGCTGGTCGTCTACCAGCCTTACAGCTTCGTCGTCTGCTGCGTCCAAACCTGTGGTCAGGCCGCTCAACGCCCAGCACGACTCGGCCGGCTACCAACGTCGCCACGATGTTCCGCCTCTGCGAATCGCTGGGCAGAAGATCCAGGACAGTTGCGTCACCGAAATCGGCCATCACACGGGCCCCTGCGGTCGGTCGCAGCGTGTCCCGGCTCGACGCACGCACGCCGCTGCAACGGCAGCGAAACGCCGTACTCGGTTCAAGGTTCCAATCCGAATCACCCGGCTTACAGGCACTCGCGAGGGGCTCTGGAGGTAGTACGACGACTGCGCCGGCCCCGGCAGTTCCGATGCCAAGCAGGCGAGGAAACCACGTCATGGCGCTGCACCCCTGCTCCAAGGATGTCGATGCCCTTCGGACCATGGGCAACCTCAATCATTAGCACCTAACGGTGTGCGGCATGACGAACACCGTGCTCGCCCACCAGTATGCGCCTAAACGTCAGAACAAACACAGAAGCACGCCAGTATCAACGGCTCACCAGTATCAAAGCCCAAGGGTGCAACTTCAGCAACAAAGATCAACAATGCGATCTAAAACTCCATCATGACCAGGAAACGGGCCGCTCACTTGATCAGGCGTGGCCCGGACCGTCGAGCAAACCCGGCTGACGATCGCCCAGCCAAGACCAGGAATGATCGCTCAGGTCCCGTTGCCGATGTCGTCCTGTCGCTCGATCGTTGCTGATCGATGCGAGGTCGTCCTGCGCCGCTTGCGTACCCGCGTGGTTCACCAGCACATCCAGACCGCCCAACTGTTGAACGGCGTTATCGATCAGATCGTTGCAGTACTGCTCACCGGCGACATCACCTCGGTGGAGATAGCAGGATCTTCCCTGCTCCCGCACGAGTTCGGCCGTGTGCTCGGCATCATCATCCTCAACCTCATCGAGGTATGAGATCGCGACGTCCGCACCCTCTTTCGCGAATGCGATCGCCACCGCGCGTCCTATACCCGAATCACCACCTGTGATGAGCGCGCGCTTGCCGTAGAGGTGGCGTGCGCCGACGTAATCTCGCATCTCGTCTCGGGGAAGCGGCTGCATTGCCTGTGTCGTCCCCGGAGGGCGCTGCTGTTGAGCCCGTGCTGTATCCGGCCAATCCGACATCGCGAACCCCTTCTTCTACGCCTTACCCGGTGCTCCTATAGCATCCGCCGGATTTTCTGCAACTGGCATGGAGCCAACACGTTGAAACTCATGCGCTGCTTGCGCGGGATTGCGGTGCACACGTAGCTGCCCTGAAGAGACATCTATGCACGGGACAGCTATGCACCCGCCTCCAGAATCAGGCTCGCAGGCGGCTTGTCCGGCGCCAACGGATACGGCCGAGCCGGTGCCCGTTCCTTCGCCTTGGTAATCTTGCCTCCGAGACTCCCCTTGCTTGCAGCTCTGCTGCTGAATTTGCTGAAACACATACCACTCCTCGTCGTCAACGTGGTCAACGGAATACCGAATGTCTCTTTCAATTTCCGAAGGGGCCGGTCGAAGTCCGCGGCGGTGGGGTGCGTCCACCGCGTGGTCGGCAAGTGCCTCGCCATCCGGCAACTCTTACTTTGTGAAGATGTGATCGACGAGCCCTCGCTGTAACGCGTTCTCGACGGGACGGCGGCCAGTGACCAGGACATCGACCAGATCGCCTTTGGGTGTCGCGGTATGCGTCATCTCGCCCTCACTCACTCGCTCTCGCTTGTCTGCTCTGGAGGAAACGCAATTCTGGGCTGCTCGCAGAAGACAGACCAGCAGATGAGTCGAAAGTCTTGCACTTCAGCCGCGGTAAGGCTCGACCTTCACCAACGTCGCTCGCATCGTTTGTCCGTTGGGAAGAGCGTACTCGCGTGTCTCGCCCTCCCTCGCTCCCAGTAAGGAGTGGCCCAGCGGCGACTCAGGTGAGTAAACCTCGAGGTTTCCCTGAGCTCCTGCGGCTCGAGTCGCCAGAAGGAATCTCTCCATCTCGCCGTCTTCGTAGGCGACGGTAAGAACCATCCCTGGCTCGACCAGGCCTCGCGCCGTTGGTTGCTCCTCGATCTTCGCCTCCCGCAACAGCTGCTGCAGCTGTCGTATCCGGGCTTCTTCCTTGCCCTGTTCCTCCCTGACCGCGCGGTACGCATCGTTCTCGCGGAGATCACCGTCTTGCCGACGTTCATTGATCTCGGCAGCGATAACAGGTCTGTGCGCCAAGAGGCGCTGCAGTTCCTGGCGCAGCCTGTCGTAGGCTTCCCGCGTCAGCCACGCGGTGTGCAGCTCTTCCACGCCAACCACCCCTCGCAGCTTGGACGGCGCTGCAACCACATTCGAACCCCTGCCGCGCGGTCGCACATCACCTTGAAAGGTGCCCACACGGCTACCCGTTCGATCCCCGTCGGAAACAGTGGATGGCCCGACCGTCGCCGACATGGAACGACAACGGCACCCTCTCCGCACGAGTGGCGCCAAGATCGGCCCTAGCGAGGGGCGAAAAGGAAGCATCCGATATTGACGCCTGGCGGTGAAATTCTAGACCGGGACATTTACGTCGAGGCTTCGATCACACTGTCAGCCAGGCCTTTTTCAAGCGTTACCCGCACAAGAGCTGCTGCGAACCTGGCAAGATCGACGTCCTCGACGAACCTCGCCAGGCTATGGGGGCCCTTCGGCAGGCTTAGTCTCTCCGCACCGTCCAAGGCTTTCTTGTCCAGGTACGGCCGCAACTCCGGCCAGACTTCCTGTGCCTCGCGGCAGAAGATGTCGGCTCCGACGGGACCCAGGTTCGGAAATTCGGTTAGCTGTCGCCGGATTTCCCGCGGGTCACGCTCGGCCTCCGAGCGCATAGCCCGTAGGTCGCCCTTGTATCGGTCGAGCAAGACCTCTGCCCCCTGCCCAAGCGCGGTGTGCCGCAGCCACCGCGATTCCGGCTTTGATTCGCGCGGAAAGCAGTAACGAAAGCACCAAAAGGCGATATAGGGCGGCGGGCTTATCAGCGAGCTTTATTCCGGCTTC
Organism: Saccharopolyspora sp. NPDC000995; assembly: GCF_053599315.1. Lineage (NCBI taxonomy): Bacteria > Bacillati > Actinomycetota > Actinomycetes > Pseudonocardiales > Pseudonocardiaceae > Saccharopolyspora > Saccharopolyspora sp. NPDC000995. The sequence continues at coordinate 604 of NZ_JBSFLZ010000096.1, read as the reverse complement.
GGCCGCATACGTCGTACCGGCCTGGTCGAGCAAAGTTCGAACGATCCGGGACATCGCGGTCCTCCTATCAATTAACTTAGCCCCCGGGCTTTTCTCGCTTGTCGCACCTCAACCTGGGTCAATTCTACAACCGCCACCTGCCACCTGATGGGAAACGCTCATCGAATTAGCCATCCCACCATGGTTCAGCACGCCACAGGGGACAACACACGCATGCGCACTGACCGCGCTGCGCTCAACATCATCTCGGCGCTACGGGCCCCCGTCTTCCACGCCGAAGTCATCTTCTGCGCTTCCACCACCCCGTTCTAGCGGCACCCTCGAATACTGCCAGCGAATCCGCCCTTCATGCTCACCGGCGCCTACACCGCAGTCTCGCCCTGAGTCGTCGGGTTCTCTGGCTCTCAGCGCCGATCGCGGCGCCGATGATCGCCGCGATGCGGTTACGTAGATCGGCCAGCTAGTCCCCTTCGGCACCTTGCGCTCGAGCGCACCCGCTCACCGACGACGATCACGGTCACGCCGATGCTCACCGACGACGCCCTGGTCCGCGCCGATGAGCAGACACCCCGGCAGCGGCACCAGATCGCCCGGGACATGGGCC
>NZ_JBSFLZ010000095.1:0-29065 GCF_053599315.1 Saccharopolyspora sp. NPDC000995 | reverse complement strand
CCCGACAGACTGGGGCCTGCTACCGGGCGCTCCGGTGCCTACCCGGACGGGACTCTCACCCGCTGGCCTGGTCCAGCTTCCAGGACGCAACATGCCCAGACCCTATGAGACCGAGGTCGGCGACCGGACAGATCACCGCTGCACCATTCGGGTCCACTGTCCCCGAGCGGTCACCAGGAGCGCAGGGTGGCGATGCGTTCTTCGAGCTGTTCGACGGTGGCCATCGCGGTGGGTGGCCCGCCGCAGGTCTTCTGCAGCTCGTTGTAGATCTTGCCGTGCGGCTTCCGGGTGCGGTGGTGGTGCAGCGACACGAGCGTGTTCAGCTCCTTGCGGAGTTTCTGCAACCGCTCCTGCACGGTCTGCGGCCGCGCGCGCTGCTCGGCCCGCTCAGCGGCCTTCGCCGCCTTCGCCACCGCCTCGCGCTTGCCGACGTCCTCCAACTGCTGCTCCTGGCGCTGCCGCAGCAGCGCGCGCACCTGGTCGGGTTCCAGCAGGCCGGGCAACCCGAGGTAGTCCTGTTCCTCCTCGGTCGTGCTGAACGCGGCCGTGCCGAACGACGAGCCGTCGTAGATCACCTGGTCCAGCTCGGCCTCAGCGCCCAGCGAGGTGAACGCCTTCTCGTCCTCCCCGGGCTCGTCGCGCTTGCTGTTGGCCGCGGCCAGCAGCTCGTCGTCCCAGCCGTCCTTCTCCCGGTGCGGCTTGCCGAGCACGTGGTCCCGCTGCGCTTCCAGCTGGCTGGCCAGCTCAAGCAGCACCGGGACGCTCGGCAGGAAGATACTCGCTGTCTCGCCCTGCCGCCGGGACCGCACGAACCGGCCCACGGCCTGCGCGAAGTACAGCGGCGTCGAGGCGCTCGTGGCGTAGACGCCGACCGCCAGCCGCGGCACGTCGACGCCTTCGCTGACCATGCGGACCGCGACCATCCAGCGGTCCTCGGACTCGGCGAACTCGGCGATCCGCCCTGACGCCTGCGGGTCGTCGGAGAGCACCACCACCGGGTCGTGCCCGGTGAGCCTGTGCAGGGTCTTCGCGTAGGCCTTGGCCGTGACGTGGTCGGTGGCGATCACCAGGCCACCGGCGTCCGGGATGCCGCCTTTGCGCAGCTGCGTCAACCGGGTGTCGGCGGCCTGCAGCACCGTCGGGATCCACTCCCCGGCCGGGTCCAGGGCGGTCCGCCAGGCCCGCGCGGTCTGCTCGGCGGTCAGCGGCTCGCCGAGGCGGGCGCTGAACTCGTCGCCTGCGTTGGTGCGCCACCGGGCCTCGCCGGAGTACGCCAGGAACAGCACCGGCCGCACGACGCCGTCGTTGAGGGCGTCGGCGTAGCCGTAGGAGTGGTCCGGGCGGCTGCGCAGCGAGCCGTCGGCGTCGGGTTCGTAGCCGATAAACGGGATCGGCGAGTCGTCGCTGCGGAACGGGGTACCGGTCAACGACAGGCGCCGCACGCCCGGGGTGAACGCCTCCCGGATCGCATCGCCCCAGGACTTCGCGTCGCCCGCGTGGTGCACCTCATCGAGGATCACCAGCGTCTTGCGACGTTCGGTGCGCACCCGGTGCAGCGTCTGATGCGCCGCGACCTGCGCGTAGGTCACCACGACGCCGCAGTAGTCGCTGGAGGTGATGCCGTCGCTGTTGCGGAAGTTGGAGTCCAGCGGGATGCCCGCGCCGCCGGCGGCCAACGCCCACTGGTGCTTGAGGTGCTCAGTGGGAGCCACCACGGTTACCGCCTCGACCGTGCGGTCGGCCAGCAGTTCCGCGGCGACCCGAAGCCCGAAGGTCGTCTTGCCCGCTCCCGGCGTCGCGACCGCCAGGAAGTCCTGCGGCTTGCTCGACAGGTACTTGGTGAGGGCTCGCCGCTGCCAGGCACGTAGTGGCCGGGAAGGAGCCTGTGAGGGGTCGCTGAGCACGGATCGAACGGAATGGTCGAGTTGCGCTTCGGACACGCCGGCTCGCCGCTCCTTCCTTCTGTCTCCCCTGCTAATGGCGAGGGCGCACCACTGCACAGCCCCGCGGCCGCCCGCACGCGCGATGGGCGTCGATCGACTCGAAGCGGGCCGCCGTGCAGCTTACCTTTCGAGTCCGGGCCGCACCGGAATGGCCGGAGGAGACCTACATGACACTCCGCGTTTCCGGCGGTTTTGGCGGGCCGACGCCCGCGCCCGCAGCCAATGAAGCATCCTTATGGGTGCCATGGGTCAGCCGAGTCCACAAGACCACCGGGGACGCAGTGCGACCGTCGCACCACGGGAAGCCCCAGTGCGGCGCGGGCCACTGCGTCTGGTCATGCGCACGCTCGACAAGGCGTGGTGGGACAACATCTTCTCGGAATCGGCGGCCGCCGCGTTCTGGCAGACGCTGTCCATGCCACCGCTGCTGCTCGGGCTGCTAGGCAGCCTCGGCTTCGTCGGCGACTGGTTCGGCCCCACGGTCGTCGACGCCGTGCACAACAAGATCCTCGCTTTCTCCCGCAGCGTGTTCACGGCGAACGTGGTGGACCAGATCATCGGCCCCACGGTCGCCGACATCCTGACCAAGGGGCGCAGCGAGATAGTCTCGGTCGGCTTCGTGATATCGCTGTGGGCAGGTTCTTCGGCACTGGCGTCGCTAATCGACTCGATCACCCTCGCCTACGGCCAGTACCTGGTGCGCAACAGCGTGTGGCAGCGGATCTTCGCGCTGCTGCTGTACCTGGTGTGCCTGATCGTCGCGGTGGTCGGGCTGCCGGTGGTCGCGCTGGGCCCGGACTGGCTGCCGACGGTCTTCCCGCAGGACTTCCAGGACGACATAGCCTGGCTGATCCAGGCGTTCTACTACCCGGCGACGGCCATCGGCCTGGTGGTCGCGCTCGCGACGGTGTACAAGGTAGCGCTACCGCGGAAGCTGCCGTGGCACCGCGGCCTGCCCGGGGCGCTGCTGGCGATGGCGATCTTCCTGTGCGCCAGCATCGGCCTGCGGCTCTACATCACGTGGGTGACCAGCACCGGCTACACCTACGGCGCGCTGGCCACCCCGATCGCGTTCCTGCTGTTCGCGTTCTTCATCGGGCTGGCGATCATCATGGGCGCGCAGTTCAACAACGCGATCCAGGAGATGTGGCCGGCGAAGATGACCCGCCGGGAACGCCGGCGGTGGCGGCGCCTGGAGATGAAGCGGCTCGCGCAGCGGATGCACACCGAAGAGGGCTACCACGCTTGGCGCAACGGCCAGGCCGAAGAGGGCGAGGAGAAGCCGAAACCTACCGCGGAGCCGCCGCAGAATGGCGTCCCGCCGCCGAAGCAACCGAAGGACAAGCAGGCCGAACCGCACGGCGGCTGAATGCCGCCGCGCGATGGTCCTTGGTTCAGTCCTTGCCGCCCGGGGGCAGGGACTCGAAGATCTCCTTGCAGTCCGGGCAGACCGGCGAGCCCGGCTTCGGCGACTTCGTGACGGGGAAGACCTCTCCGCACAGCGCAACCACCACCGTGCCCATGACCGCACTCTCGACGATCTTGTCCTTCTGCACGTAGTGGAACATCTCCGGCCGGTCGTCACTGGTCTGATCAGTGGTCTCGGTCCGGGTATCGGTCTCCGGCATCGTCATCGTGCTCATGCTCCAATGATGCCGCACGGCACCGCTGCATGTCGCCGACCGGCCGGGCGGAACTCTCAGGCGCCCTCGATGACCTGGTGGCTGCGGGATTCTATCGAGTGCCGCGAGCGGCGGAACCGGTTCACGTGCTCGCGCTTCTTCGCCGGGCGGTCGTTGGCGATGAGCACCGCCATCCACGGCAACGGGATGGAAATCGCCAGGATGATCAGTGACAACCACCACAACTGCCACAGCTGGAACACCACTGCTGCAATGACCAGACACGGGATGCGACTGGCCATCATGATCGCGTACCTGCGCCGACGTTGCGCCTGCTGATCGTCGTAGGACGGCTGTGCCTCGGTGATCAGCACCGGGGTGTCGTCACGATGTGAGCTGTTCACGACGGTACCTCCGAGTTTCATGCTCCCACCCGATCGCCTCCGCCGATACCCCGGGTTCGCGATCACCGCAACTCCAGCGATCGGCCTGCCCCAGAGGTTGACCGGTAGGACGCAACGCCGAAACCTCGCCGGGTTAGATTCGATCGGGATCAACGGTACTGGAGGGCGAATGCTGTACGCGGTGAGCAAGCGGGTCGTGGGTGCGGTTGCACGGACGATCTACCGGCCGACCGTGATCGACGCCGACAAGGTGCCTACGACCGGACCGGTGATCTTGGCCCCGAACCACCTCGCCGTGCTCGACAGCTTCATCGTGCCGCTGGTGCTGCCGCGCCAGGTGGCGTTCCTGGCAAAGGCCGAGTACTTCAAGGGCACCGGATTCAAGGGCTCGGCGACCAAGTGGCTGTTCGGCTCGCTCGGCGCGATCCCGGTGGAGCGCGGGCGCGGGCGCGCCGCGAAGGAGGCCCTCGACGCTGCGGAGCAGGTGCTGCGCGGCGGCGGCGCGTTCGGCATCCACCCGGAGGGCACCCGCTCGCCCGACGGGCGGCTGTACCGGGGGCGGACCGGCGTGGCACGGCTGGCGCTGAGCACCGGCGCGCCGGTGGTGCCCGTCGCGTTGACCGGCACGGACAAGCTCCAGCCGCAGGGCAAGAAGCTCCCCCGGCTGCACCCGGTGACCGTCCGCTTCGGTGACCCCCTGGACTTCGCCCGCTATGCCGGGATGGAGGGTTCGCTGCCGGTGTTGCGCTCCATCACCGACGAGATCATGTACGCCATCGCCGAGCTCTCCAACCAGGAGTACGTCGACCGCTACCAGAGCCCCGGCGCCGCCGCGGCGGCCTGATCCCGGGCGCATCCGGCATTCAGCCAGCGGCTGGCTGACCTGTCGTTGTGGGCGCTGGACCAGAAGTGGTCGGCGCACCGGACGCCGTGGGCGATCCAGTCGTTGCAGGCGACCTGGAGTCGGTCGGCGATCCTGAAGTCGTCTCCGCCGGCGGTGAACTGGTGGGGACGCTGGTCGCCGTCGCCGTCGCCGCCGTGCTCGACGTGGTCGATGCGGCGGGCGGGCCGGGCGGCTCCTCCGGCCTGGAACCCGTCGGCGGGTCCTGGATGCCGTGGCACTGCTCGTAGGTCAGGACGGCGCAACGATCCGCCCCGATCGCCGGCTCGCCCCGCGTGGGCCGCAGTTGGTCGTCGATCCACGGATCGCTCGAGCGCGCATTGCCGTTCCCGCCGACATAGCCGCACGCCTTGTTCGTGATGGCGTTCGGGTTGTTCGGGTCGTCGAATCGCGGTGCGGCGTCCGGCTCGCAAGTAAGGCCCACCGGGTTCGGCGTGCGGTCGGCTACCGGCACCCGAGACGACATCTTCCTCGGTAATGGGCTCACCAACGGCGCAACGGGCGGAGGTAGCAACTTCGGCGGTGCGGTGCTGCAGGCGCCCATGGCGAACATCAGGCCCGGCAATGCGACGGCGACGGCGTAGCGAGTCATAGGCGGTCCCCCAGTGCGAAGGGCCGGTGCGTCACTGGCCCTGTCATGGGTTCCGCGTTGACGTTGCCGGACGTTATCCGGTTACCATCCGTAGTGTCGCCCCATCAGTCCGGATAGCGGATGAACTCAGGCAGGACGTGATCCACCAGCCAGACGCCGTTCGCACTGACCCGGAACTCGTGCCGGCTCGCGTGCATCCCGGCGGCGTCCACGGTCAACACGACCGGCCGCCCCCGCCGCGCGCCGACGCGCTTCGCGGTCTCGCGATCTACCGACAGGTGGACGTGATGCCGGTTCATCGGCCGCAACCCCTCGGCCCGGATGCCCGCCAGGTTGCGCGAGACCGTACCGTGGAATAGCAGCGCAGGTGGTTCGGTCACCGGCAGGTCGAGGTCCACCGCGACCGAATGCCCCTGGCTGGCCCTGATCCGGTCGCCCTCGATGACGTACCGCTGCTTGTCGTTGGCCTCGACGACCCGCACGAGCTCCGCCCGCGAGATCGGAAACCCGTTCGAGGCGGCCGCCGCGAGCAGCACGTCGATGGCCACCCAGCCGTGCCCGTCCAGCTCGAGCCCGATCCGCTCGGGCTGGTGCCGCAGGTGTTTGGCCAGGTACTTCGAGACCCGCACCAACCCGCGCTCGTCCATCAACGCCTAGCCCTTGGCGGCCTTGGCCGCGGCCTTCTGCTCCTTCTTCCAGGCGCGCACCTCGGCGAGGGACTGATCGTCGACGACGTCGGCGATCGAGCGGCGGGCGTCCGCGTCGCCGTAGGCACCGGCTGCCTCGCGCCACCCGGTCGGCTCGACGCCGCGCTGCTTGCCCAGCAAGGCGAGGAAGATTTGCGCCTTCTGGTCGCCGAACCCGGGCAGCGCCTTGAGCCGCTTCAGGACGTCCCTGCCGTCGGGATCGCCCTCGGTCCAGATGGCGTCGGTGCGGCCGCCGTAGTTCTCGACGATGTACTGGGCCAATGTGTGCACTCGCCGCCCCATCGACCCGCCGTAGCGGTGGATCGCGGGCTTCTGCACGCATAGCTCGACGAAGTCGTCGGGGTCGGACTCCGCGATCTTGGCGACGTTAAACCCGCCCATCCGGTCGGCAATCTTCTTCGGCCCCGCGAACGCGATCTCCATGGAAATCTGTTGATCAAGAAGCATGCCCGTGAGCAGCGCAAACGGATCGTCGCTGAGCAGCTTGTCGGCATCGGCATCGCCGGTCAGGTGCAACGTTCGGCTCATGGGGCCATCGTGGCACGCGGCGAGACGAACGCCACAACAGGTGGGTACACACTCGGGCGGCGAGAAGGCCAAGCTGCTGTCGGAGTTGGACGCCGCCTTGCGGCAGGGGTCAGATCTATGTGAAACACGCATCGGGGGCGGCTTGGCCGTCGAAGGGCCGCGATCGGGTGGCCCGGCAACATGCAGATGAGCGGCTCGTCAGTTCGGCGTCACCAGTGGTGCGCGGGCAGGGGCCCGAGCCCGGCTTTCCCCGGGCCCTGCCTTCGGAACCAGCCGTCGATCAGCTCGACGACCCGACCCTGCGCGCTTCCTCCCTTGATCAGCGCGCTCATGCGCTGGGCCTCCGGTCATGTTCGCGCAGGAGAGGGAACGTGCGCGATCGAATTTCCCGTGCTCCGCGGCCGGGTGCTCCAGATGCACGAACGGGTGGTCGTGTGAGGATCGGGGCGTGATTCCAGACCTTTCCCATGACCGCATCGATCGACTTCGTGACGCCTTCCAGGCCGCCGGGTACGACGCCGACGGCGTCGTAGAGCTCCTCGGTCCCGAGGCGCATGCCGCGCTGGGCCGCGGCGAGCCCGTTCCCGCGCTGCGCGCGACCGCCGATGCTGGCGCGCTCGGCACCCTGGTCCGGTTGTTCCTGCTCGGCCAAACCGTGTCGCGGGCCGCCGCTGAAGCCGCGCTGGCTCCGCTGTCGCTTTCCGAGGCAACGGTCGCCGGGCTGCTCGTCGACGACGGCGACGGGCTGCGCGCGGGGCTCGACGTCCGGCCGCACGGCGTCGACGACGCGTCGTGGTGGGTGGTCTCGGACCTGGACTCGGAGCTGCGCGGCGGGCGTCCCGTGGAAGCCGACCACGTGCTCGGCGTCGGGCACGCGTCGCTGAGCCTGGTCCGGGCGACCTCTCGGCGGCCGGTCGGCTCGGTACTCGACCTCGGCACAGGTTGTGGTGTGCAAGCCCTGCACGCGAGCACGCACGCGCAGCGGATCACCGCGACCGACGTGTCCAAGCGGGCGTTGGCGCTGGCCGGGGCGACGTTCCGGCTCAACCGCATCGACGTCGAACTCGCCGAAGGCGAGTGGTTCGACCCGGTGCGGGGCCGCAAGTTCGACCAGGTCGTGTGCAACCCGCCGTTCGTGGTCGGCCCGCCGCGCACCGACTTCACCTACCGCGACTCGGGGCTGGCCGGTGACGATGCGAGCGCGCTCGTCGTGCGCCAGCTCCCCGGCTTCCTCGCCGAGAGTGGCACCGGCCAACTGCTGGCCTCCTGGGTGCACCGGGAAGGCGAGGACTGGCAGGACCGGGTATCCCGCTGGCTGCCGCCGGGCGGCGGCGTGGACGCCTGGTTCGTGCAGCGCGACGTCGCTGATCCCGCCCTCTACGTGGGCACCTGGCTGCGCGACGCCGGATACGACCTGCGCTCCCCGCAAGGCCTGGGGAAGGCCGCCGAGTGGCTGGACTGGTTCGAGACCAACGACGTGATCGGGATCGGCTTCGGGTTCGTCACGCTCCGCCGCACCGACGCGCGCGGCGAGGTCGTGTGCGAGGACCTCCGGCACGCCTTCGACGATCCGCTGGGCCCAGAATCGGACCAGTGGCTGCGCCGGGTCGACTGGCTGCGCGCGCACGACTCCGCCGAGGCGCTGCTGACGGCCCGTCTGGTCACCGCGGACAGCACCGTGCTGGAAGCCGTCTCCGAACCAGGTGACGAAGGCTGGCACCCGGTGGTGCACCGGCTGCACCGCACTGACGGGCCGGGCTGGCAGCACGAGATCGACGAGCTGGGCGTGCGGCTGCTCGCCGGGTGCCGCGGGGCGCTGCCGCTCGGCGAACTCCTCGAACTGCTCGCGATGGGCTACGGCGAAGACACCGCGGAACTGACCCGGGCCGCGATCCCGATGGCGCGCGAACTCGTCCGGCACGGAATGCTGCTGCCGGCGGAATGGGCGGGCGGTGACCAATGAGAGCAATCGCCACCCGGGTCACTCGCGCCTCGGTAACTGTCGACGGCGTCGTGGTCGGCAAGATCGAAGAACCCGGTCTGTTAGTGCTATTGGGCGTGACGCATTCCGACGGGCCTCAGGAAGTCGTAAAAATGGCCCGCAAACTCCACGAGATACGGGCGCTGCGCGACGAGGAGTCCTGCGCCACGACCGGGGCGCCACTGCTCGTCGTCAGCCAGTTCACGCTCTACGGCTCGACCAAGAAGGGCCGCCGCCCGTCCTGGACCGAGGCGGCCCGGCCCGAACAGGCGGAACCGCTGGTAGAGGCGGTGGTGGCCGAGCTGCGCGAGCGGGGCGCGAAGGTCTCCACCGGGGTATTCGGCGCGATGATGTCGGTGGAGAGCGCGAACGACGGGCCATTCACCCTTTTGGTTGAGGTCTAAATGTAACGAGAGCTCTCAGCAAATACTCAGACTTGGCGGCGCAACGGATGTGACCGCCATGACGTCTCACCAACGACAACTTCGGGAACGAATTCGGCATGCCGGTCGTTTTCCAGGTAACGAAGCTTCGACGGCCATGCCGACAGTGCCAACGCACCGATCGACAGCACCGGAGAAGACGTCGACGCGGAGCTCGTACAACCGAGCGTACGCGTCATCCGCACCGCGCAACGGCGCGTAGGTGTGATTCGCGCCCGCCAAGCCAGCCCGTCAGGGAGGGAGCTCATGACCGTCCCGCAGACCACCAAGCCAGACGTCGCCGTCGCCGAAGACCTGGACACCCAGGGCCCATCAGCCGACCTGGTGCGCGTCTACCTCAACGGCATCGGGCGCACCGCGCTGCTCACCGCACAGGAAGAGGTCGACCTCGCCAAGCGGATCGAGGCCGGGGTCTTCGCCAAGCACCTGCTCGAGACCAGCAAGAACCTCTCCCCTGAGCGGCGCTCCGACCTCGGCGCCGTGGTCCGCGACGGCCGCCGGGCGAAGAACCACCTCATGGAGGCGAACCTCCGCCTGGTCGTGAGCCTGGCCAAGCGCTACACCGGCCGCGGCATGCCGCTGCTAGACCTCATCCAGGAGGGCAACCTCGGCCTCATCCGCGCGGTGGAGAAGTTCGACTACACCAAGGGCTTCAAGTTCTCCACGTACGCGACCTGGTGGATCCGGCAGGCCATCACCCGCGGCATGGCCGACCAGAGCCGCACCATCCGGCTGCCCGTCCACCTCGTCGAACAGGTCAACAAGCTGGCCCGGATCAAGCGCGACCTGCACCAGAAGCTCGGCCGCGAAGCCACGGACGAGGAGCTCTCCGAAGAAGCCGGCATCCCGGTGGAGAAGATCCTCGACCTGATGGACCACTCGCGCGACCCGGTCAGCCTGGACATGCCCGTCGGGGCCGAGGAGGACGCGCCGCTCGGCGACTTCATCGAGGACTCCGAATCAGCCGATGCCGAGAACGCGGTGATCTCCGGGTTCCTGCAGGACGACCTGCGCCGTGTGCTGGCCACGCTGGAAGAGCGCGAGCAAGCGGTGATCCGGATGCGCTACGGCCTCGACGACGGCCAGCCGCGCACCCTGGACCAGATCGGCAAGGCGTTCGGGCTGTCCCGCGAGCGGGTCCGGCAGATCGAGCGGGAAGTCATGGCCAAACTGCGCCAGGGCGACCGCGCCGACCGATTGCGCGCGTACGCGAGCTGACCGCGCGTTGTGGGCGCCGTGTGTCCGCAGAAAGTCCGGACCACGGCGCGGTCAGGAGGATTAGGCGGAGGCCGAGCACCCGCAGACAGACCCCACGGTGCGATGGTCACATCGAGACGGCTCCTGACGTGTTCTTGAGTTCCCGGTCTGCTCACCGAGCAGCCCCCGGGAGTTCCGAACCCTCAAGGGGTCAGGGGTCAGGACTTTCAGATTTCCGAAGCCTTCGTTGCCCGGTGGATTCGTGGTTCGCGGTCCGGACTTGAAGACCGGCGCTCTCTTTAGTCGGTTTTGGCGGGTGCCTCGACACTTCGTCTTGTTGGTGTTATTGGTTTGCGGGCGTTGGTACACCCGGATGGCTCTTGGACCTTGGTGGGTTGGGGCGGGAACATCGTCCTTCACCCACTCCCGTTCGGTTTCCTTGATCATTTGCGGCGGGTTCCGCCGCTTACCCCGGGAGGACGGACTCGTCATTCGGGCGGGTCCGGCCTCCCGACCTTTTCGTCCTCCCCTCGCACAACGCTGTTTTGCGCTACCGGGGTGAACAGGCCGTTGGATTCAGTCGCTGGTCTCGGAGCCGTCAGCCGGTGAACTTGATCTGCCAGCGGTCCAGTTCTTTGTTCGTTGCTCCGTGGGCTCGAAGCCAGCCCCTCGCTCCACCTTCGTATTCGGCGAAGGTGTTCAGGACGCTCTCGATCGCGTCCGTCGGCGTCGACAGGAGCTCGTGGACCATCTCCTCGTCCACACCCGGCGGCAAGGCCGACACCTCGTCCAGGCGTTGCAGGACTCGGAGCATGTTCCGGTCAGTGCGCACGTAGTCGGCCAGGATCGCATCGCGACGCACCCCCACCGCGCTCAGCAACATCGCCGAGACCACCCCCGTGCGGTCCTTGCCCGCCGCGCAGTGGATCAGCACCGGACCGTCGGCGTCCACGACGATGCGGAACACCTCGACCAGCTTCTTCGGCGCGCCCTGGACGATCGACTGGTACAGCGCCGTCAGCTCGTAGACGGCTTCGTCGAGTTCGACATCCGCGGCCCGTGCCTCCTCCAGCAACGGCACGCTGTGCACCGTCGCCACCGCCGCCAGCGGGTGTTCCTCGTCACCTGTCTCCACCGAATCGCGGAGGTCCACCACGACCTTCGGCGGCCACGACGACAAGTCCACTGGGTCCCGGTCGCCGACGTGCGGAGCGTCGCTGCGGTACACCACGCCCGCCTGGGTCGCCACACCGCCGCCGGTGGGCTGCCCGCCCAGGTCACGCAGGTTGACCAGCGCATCGAGGGGATCTGTCGTCGACAAGCCGACCTCCGTTGCTCGGGTACCGCGTCCGAGTGCGGCGACGATGTTCGGTCGACAGCCTCGCAGGTGCGCCGCCGCGCGGCCAGGGCCTCGTTCGGCGGGCGATCCGTCACACCTGGGCCACCCCCGTGGACGCGCTGATCGACCGCGCGGTTTTATTGGTCATCGCGTAACCCGAACGCGCGCAAAGGAGCCGCGACGTGACCACCACGTTCGATTTCACCGAGGTGCTCCCCCTCGGCCCCGACAACACCGACTACCGCCTGGTGACCACGGACGGGATCCGAGTCGTCGAGGCGGCCGGGCGACGATTCCTCGAAGTCGAGCCGACCACGCTCACCGCCCTGGCAACCGAGGCGATCAAGGACATCCAGCACCTGCTGCGCCCGTCCCACCTGGCGCAGCTGCGCGCGATCGTCGAGGACCCGCAGGCCAGCCCCAACGACCGGTTCGTGGCCACCGACCTGCTGCGCAACGCTTGCGTGTCCGCTGGGGGCGTGCTGCCGATGTGCCAGGACACCGGCACCGCCATCGTCATCGGCAAGCGCACCGAAACCGTGCTCACCGGCGGCCGCGACGAAGAGGCGCTGGCCCGGGGCGTCTTCGACGCCTACCAGGACCTCAACCTGAGGTACTCCCAGATGGCGCCGCTGAACTTCTGGGACGAGCGCAACACCGGCAGCAACCTGCCCGCGCAGATCGAGCTGTACAACAAGCCCGGCACCGACCCCGCCTACGAGTTTCTGTTCATGGCCAAGGGCGGCGGCAGCGCGAACAAGACCTTCCTCTACCAGGAGACCAAGGCGCTGCTGAACCCGACGCGGCTCGGTCGTTTCCTGGAGGAGAAGCTGCGCTCGCTGGGCACCGCGGCCTGCCCGCCGTACCACCTGGCGATCGTCGTCGGCGGGATGTCGGCCGAGTTCAATCTCAAGGTCGCCAAACTCGCCTCGGCCCGCTATCTCGACGAACTTCCGCGGGAGGGCTCGGCATCCGGGCACGCCCTGCGCGACGTCGAGATGGAGCGGCAGGTGCTGGAGATGACCCGGCAGTTCGGCATCGGCGCGCAGTTCGGCGGCAAGTACTTCTGCCACGACGTGCGGGTGATCCGCCTGCCCCGGCACGGCGCCTCCCTGCCGGTTGGTGTCGCGGTGTCCTGCTCGGCGGACCGGCAGGCCAAGGCCAAGATCACCCCGGAGGGCGTGTTCCTGGAGCAGCTCGAACGCGACCCGGCCCGCTACCTGCCGGACGTGGTCGACGAGCAGCTCTCCGACGAGGTCGTCAAGATCGACCTGAACCGGCCGATGGCGGAGATCCGCGCGGAGCTGTCCAAGCTGCCGGTCAAGACCCGGGTGTCGCTGACCGGCCCGCTGGTGGTGGCGCGCGACATCGCACACGCCAAGATCGCCGAGCGACTGGAAGCCGGCGAGCCGATGCCCGGCTACCTGCGCGACCACCCGGTGTACTACGCGGGCCCGGCCAAGACTCCGGAGGGCTACGCCTCCGGCTCGTTCGGCCCCACCACCGCCGGTCGCATGGACGCCTACGTCGAGCAGTTCCAGGCCGCGGGCGGTTCGCTGGTCATGCTCGCCAAGGGCAACCGGTCGGCGAAGGTAACCGAGTCCTGCCACACCCATGGTGGCTTCTATCTCGGTTCCATCGGCGGCCCCGCCGCACGCCTGGCCCAGGACTGCATCCGCAAGGTCGAGGTGCTGGAGTACCCCGAACTCGGTATGGAAGCGGTGTGGCGCATCGAGGTAGAGGACTTCCCCGCGTTCGTGGTGGTCGACGACAAGGGCAACGACTTCTTTGCCAACGCCACCAAGCCGACCCTGCAGATCTCCTTCGGCCGCTGACAACGCGGGTACTCCCGCAGGAACCCCACCTCCTGCGGGAGTACCGGTTTCAGCTCAACCGATCGGCGCGATGGGCAGGTACCGCGTGGTCACCGATCAGCGGGGGACCTTGACATCTCGTTGTTCCAGCACGACCTTTCGCGCGTCCAGCGGCGCATCGAGCTGCACCGCCACCGGCGGGTAGCGCAGGTCCATGGTGCAGATTCCCGGCGGCTCCGGGGTTTCCTCGACCAGCACCACCTTCACGTGGTCTGCGGTCTGCTCGGCCAGTTCGGCGTGCACCTTGCTGCAGCCTCCTTCCTGACCGGTCGCCACGATGACCGTGCCGTCGTCCTGTGTCCAGACCTTCTTCGGATATCCTTTGGGCAGCGCCGAAACGTCGACCGCCGTCTCGGCGACCGGCGCGCGCTCCTGTTCCGGCTTCGGCTGCACCGGTCCTGGCGGGGCCGGGGGCTGACCACCGAAACCCACTTCATTGGTTGGCTGTTGGGCGCAGGCCGCCAACGCTAGGAGCAGAGCCCCTGCGCCCACTGCGGCGTGTAGGCGTCTCATGCCCTAAGGACGGAAGCACCGGAGCGAGCGGTTGCGCGGAATCGGCACCGGATTGAAATCCACAACTTTCCCACATTTCGGAACCGCTGGTGATCGGTGCTCGGCGCGTGGTTTCGGGCGCGTGGTTTCGGGCGCGTGGTTTCGTCGGCAGGATCCCTTCATACCCCAAGAGTGCGGAATGTCCACCATCGGCCACATCTGCCACATCAGCTGCCGCACCACCAGAAGCACCGCAGGACGAGCCGCGGTGGGTTCCGCTGACCGCCGGGGCGATCGCGGCGGTGACGCTTGTGGTCGCTGCGGCTACGGTGCTCGGCGTGAAATCCGCTTTGCTGGCGGGGCTGGGTCTCGCGCTCGGGCTGACGTTGTTCCACTCCCGCTTCGGTCTCACCTCCGCTTGGCGGCAACTCGTCTCAGTTGGACAGACGTCTGGTGTCCGGGCGCACCTGCTGATGCTCGGCGCGGCGTCGATCCTGTTCGCCCCGATCTTGCCGGCGGCGTGACGTTCTTCGGCGCCGAGCGGGAGGGGAACGTCTCACCGATCGGGCTTGGGCTCGTCGTCGGCGGTCCTGTTCGGCATCGGGATGCTGCTCGGGGGCCATTGCGCATCGGGCACGCTGTTCGCGGTCGGCGGCGGAACACCCTGCTCGTGGTCACGCTCTTCATCTTCATCTTCATCTGCAGTTCGGTGCTCGGCACCTTGCACTTTCCAATGTGGACGTCCGATGCGATCACCCTCGGTACGTACTCCCAGGAATTCGGCAGATTTGGTTTCCCATGTGGAACTTTGAGGCGCGGCCGGGAGCAGCGCGTCAGGCATGGACCGAGGAGTCGTGTGCGCTGGCGATCCAGTCCGAGATCCATCGGGAAAGTTCGCCGCCGTCGCGCACCCATTTGAAGTGGCCAAGGTTCTCCGCACCGGATGCGGCCCGGGTGTAGTGTGCTTGGCAGTGCGTAGTGCTCGCCGGGCCTTCGCAGCCAGGTGGTCCACTGAGGACTGCGGGGCAAGCCGGTCGCCTGCGACGCTTACGGTCAGCAGCGGTTAGCGCACCTCCCGCGGCGCCGCCTCGTAGTCGGTCGTCGAACCTTACCGCCGGTGGCGGCCGGGGCGGGTCTGCCGGGCCCAGTCGCGCATAGGTCCGTCGCCTGACGGCTACCGAAGCCGAACCTCTCGTCTGGACAGTAGCCGAGCAGCGCCGACACGGCCGTCCCTCCTGTGTCCCGAACAGCGTGCGGAACTTGTGCACCCCGAGGAAGCTTCCGAAACCACACCGAATCGGATGCCACCAGCGCCACGCCATGCACCCGGTAGGGGTGGCGCGCAGTGTGTAGCAACGCGATTTGGCCGCCGAGGCTGTGCCCGAGCAGGAACCTCGGTGCCTGCGGGAAAGCCGACTCCACGAGTCGAGCACAGCGTCCACGTCGTCGATCAGACTCCGGTAGCCGAACCGCACGCCACGGGCGGCCCGAGGCCCGCTCTCGCCCTGACCTCGCAGGTCGAAGACCACCACCGCCAGGCCCTGTCTATGGAGATTGGCGACGAACGGCCGGTTACCGAGCCGGCACGCCCATCTCTCGGGGAGCATGAGTACCCCGGGCTACCGGGATCTTCCTTCCGGGCGGCACGCACCGTGATCCGGTGAGCACCTGCCGAAACGTGCCCGAGCAGGGTGAAGCCCGGTCGTCCGAGCCATTCTGAGCGTTATCCTCGAGGTTTCCTGGTCCATTCCGCCAGATCAACGGAACCAGCCAGTTTCGGACCGTGCGGTGGGTTCGTCGAGCGGTCAGCGAAGCCGACGCGGCCCGGCGTCCAGCGCCGCGGGCGGCGACGCCCCGAGGCCCACCCTGGCACCGGCGACCACCGCACCCGTCGGCGAGGCGAGCACCGGCTGCAACGCCAGATCGCGCACCTCCGGCAAGTCTTCGGCCAACGTCGCCACCCGCAGCACCAAGTCCTCCAGGGCCGCGAGATCCGTTGGCTCGGTGCCCCGGTAGCCGGCGAGCAGCGGTGCGGCACGCGGCGCGCGCACCAGCGCGGATACGTCCACATCGGACAGCGGGAGCGCGCGGTACGCCTTGTCGCCGAGCAATTCGCTGGCCACCCCGGATAGCCCGAACGAGACGAGTGTGCCGAAGGATGGGTCGTCCGTCAGATCGATGACGCACGAGGTCCCGCGCGGCACCATGCGCTGCACGTAAACCTCGGCGAGCCCCGATACTCGCTGGATGTCGGCGTACGCCGCCCGCACGGCGTGGGCGTTGCCCAGGTCGAGGCGGACGCCGACCAGGTCGTTGCGGTGCCGAAGTTGGCCGCTCGCCGACTTCAGCGCCACCGGATAACCGAGCTTCTTGGCTGCCGCGGCGGCTGCTTCAACCCCGGTGACCAGCTGGAACGGCACAACGTGGATGCCGTAGCAGCCGAGCAACTGCACCGCCTCGTCGTCGCTGAGCGCGGTGACTCCCGCGGCCAGCCAGCCATCGACCAAGGACCGCGCCCGGTCCTCGTCGATCTCCGGCGGTCGCACGAAGTGGCCTTGCGGCGCGGCGCGCCATTTCGCATACCGGGTCACTCGCGCGAGCGCCAACACCGACCGCTCCGGGCTCGGGTAGGACGGCACCGATCCCTTGCCGGTCGTGCCGTCCGGGCCGGGCACCACGAGTTCGTCGGGTACGCCTTCGGCTGCCAGGAACGTGGTCACCACCGGCTTCGAACGCGCGACGCCGGCCTCCTGCAACGCCTCGCGCAAGGCTCGGGCGTACGCGATGCCGGGAACCGCGACCGGCGGGGCAAACACCGTCACCAACGCGTCGACATCCGAACGCAATGCAGCGTTGCGCACTGCGGCGGCGAATTCCTCCGGCCCAGCCGACGCACCCACATCGACCGGATCACAAGCCAGCTTCAGCTGCTGCGCCTGCGCCACGTCGGCGGCGATCATGCCCAGCGCCGACGAGTTACCCACGATCGCGACTCGGTCGCCCCGCGGCAGCGGCTGGTGCGCCAGGAGTAGCGCGGTGTCAAACATCTGGGCAACCGATTCCACTCGGATCACACCAGACTGCTCGAACAACGCCTGGACACTGGTCTCGTCGATCTGCACCGACGTGGCCGCCAAGCCGAGGCGCACCGCGTTGCGGCCCGATTTCACCACCACGACCGGCTTTGTGCGAGCCAGCCGCCGCGCCAACCGGCCGAACTTGCGCGGGTTACCGAAGGACTCCAGGTAGAGCAGCACGACGTCGGTGACCGGGTCGGTCTGCCAGTACTGCAGCAGGTCGTTGCCGGACACGTCGGCGCGATTGCCCGCCGAGACGAACGTCGACAGCCCCAGCCCTCGCTCTGTGGCGGTGGCCAGGATCGCTACCCCGAGCGCACCGGACTGGCAGAAGAAGCCGGTGCGGCCGCGGCCGGGCAGTTGCGGCGCCAGGCTCGCGTTCAACCTGAACTCCGGATCGGTGTTGACCACGCCCAGCGCGTTGGGACCTACCACCCGCATCCCGTGCACGCGGGCCGCCTGCACCATCTCGCGTTCCACCTCGCGACCGTCCGGGCCGATCTCGCTGAACCCGGAGCTGACGATGACCAGGGTTTTCACACCCTTGGCCAGGCAGTCGTCGAGCACTCCGGTCACGCTGGCGGCCGGGATCGCCACCACCGCCAGATCGACCTCGTCGGGGATGTCGAGCACCGAGGCGTAGGCACGCACCCCTCGCACCGAACGGTGCTCCGGGTTGACCGGGTAGACCGGGCCGGCGAAGTCGGCAGTGAGCAGATTGGTCAGCACCGCGTGGCCGATCTTGGCGTGATCGGTGGACGCACCGATCACCGCCACCGACCGCGGCCGCAACATGTTGTGCACGCTGCGGGCCTCGGCAGCCTGCTCGCGGGCGCGGGCCACGGCCACCGACTCCTCGGTGGGGTCGATGTCGAACTCCAGGTGCACCACACCCTCCTCCATGGCCCGGCTCACCTGGTACCCGGCGTCGCGGAAAACCCGAACCATGGTCGAGTTCTCGGCGAGCACCTCGGCAACGAAACGCCGCAGCCCACGTTCGCGCGCTGCGGCGGTCAGGTGCTCCAGCAAGATCGATGCCAGGCCGCGCCCCTGGTGCTGGTCCTGCACCACGAACGCGACCTCGGCCGACTGCTGCTCACCGAGCCGCTCGTAGCGGCCCACCGCCACGATGTCGTCGCCGAGCAGCGCCACCAGCGCCACGCGGTTAACGTAGTCAACGCGAGTGAAGCGCTCCACGTCGCGCTGAGGCATCCGCGGGTAAGGACCGAAGTAGCGGTAGTACCTCGTCCGGTCGCTCAGCCGCCCGTGGAAGGCCACCAGCTTGTCGGCATCGGATTCGACGATCGGCCGCAGGTGCACGGTGCCGCCATCGGACAGCACCACATCCGCCTCCCACCGCCGTGGGTAGTACTGCTCCTGGCGGATTTCCTCGTGTCGCTGCGCCACTCCGTCCACTTCGGACTCCTCAGTCGCGGCTGTCGGCCGGATCCAGACCATGCAACGGAAACACCGCGTGCCGAGTGTCGCGAATCGAGGTGTCCACCGTGGACGCGGTGACCCCTGACCACCGCTGGAAGGCCGGGTCGGCCCCATCGGTCATCGAAGTCGGCAGCGGGACGTTGTCCGCCAGCCGCACCGCATGCGCGATCCAGTCCCCCGGGATGGTCGTCGCCGGGTCGACGTCCCGGTCCAACAACGTCGCCAACAGGTGCGTCCAAGCGCGCGGCACCACCCGGAACAGCGAGTAGCCGCCACCTCCCAGCGCCAGCCACTTGCCGCCCGCGCAGCTGTCCGCGAGCTCCCGCAGGTTCTGATAGGTCGCGCGCTGCCCATCGACGGTCATGGACAGGTCCGCCAGCGGATCCTCCTGGTGCGCGTCCGCACCGCACTGCGTCACCAGCACCTGCGGCCGGAACGCGTCGAGCACCGACGGCACCACCGCGTGGAAGGCACGCCGCCAGTCGGCGTCCCCCGTCCCCGGCGGCAGCGGGATGTTGACGGCAGTGCCGTCGGCCCCGCCGGAGCCCACCTCGGTGGAGAACCCGGTGCCCGGCCACAGCGTCAGTGGGTGCTGGTGCAACGAGATGGTCATGACCCGCGGGTCGTCGTAGAACGCCGCCTGCACCCCGTCCCCATGGTGCACGTCGATGTCGAGGTAGGCGATGCGTTCCACGCCCTGTTCAAGCATCCACCCGATGGCCACCGAGCAGTCGTTGTAGACGCAGAACCCCGCCGCGCGATCAGCCTTCGCGTGGTGCAGCCCACCCGCGATGTTGACCGCCCGGTCGGCCTTGCCCGACACGATCTGCTCGGCCGCCCGGATCGACGCACCCGCGATCAACGCCGACGCCTCGTGCATCCGGTCAAAGATCGGGTTGTCGTCGGTGCCCAGGCCGTGGCCCGCCTCCCAACCCGCGAGCGGCGCGGAGCGCACCGCCGCCATGTACTCGGCGGTGTGCACCCGCTCCAGGTCCGCATCGGTGGCCGGCTCCGGCTTGATCATCTCGACGCCGTCGAGGACCCCGAGCGAGCGGGCCAACCGCATGGTCAGCTCCAGCCGGATCGGATGCAGCGGGTGGTGCCCACCCAGGTCGTAGCCGAGCACCGACTCGTCCCACACGACCGCGCACTGAGAACCCATGCCCGGGACGCTACCTGCACTGTGTCGCCGAACACAGTGGCCTTGATGACCCGCTCGTCCAGGCGGTTCGATCTGTCATCCGGCCTCCGATCCGGTCGCAGCCGGTCTGGCCGGATCCGCGGACCAGTTCGACCATGAACCCGCGTACAGCGCTGCCGGCCGCTGGGGATCGGAAACGCCCGCGCGTTCCAGCGCGAGCAGGACCGAGCACGCGGTCACGCCCGACCCGCAGTACGCCCCGACCGGACGCTCGGTGTCGACCCCGAGGTCCGCGAAGTGCTTCGCCAGCTCCTCTGGTGAACGCCACCGACCGGAGTCCCCCACGTGCGCGGCGAACGGCGCGTTCCGCGCGCCCGGGATGTGCCCGGCGCGCGGATCGACCGGCTCGACGTCGCCCCGGTAGCGTTCCGGCGCGCGAGCGTCCAGCAGGGTGCCCTCCCGGGCCAGCCGGGCCGCAGCGTCCGCGTCCACCACCGGCATCGAGCCCGGACGGACTCGAAAGCCGCCCTCTGTGGGGGGCGGCACGTCCTTGGTGGTGGGCCGCCGCTCCGCCACCCAGGCCGCGTAGCCGCCGTCGAGCACCGCCACCGACTCGTGCCCGGCCCAGCGCAGCAGCCACCAAGCACGGGCCGCGACCGAACCGTTGTCCGCGTCGTAGACGACCACCGGCCGGTTGCCGTCGACACCTGCCCGTCGCAACGCCGCCTCCAGGTCGCCTGGATCGGGCAGCGGATGACGGCCCGCCGGACCCGGTTCGGCGGCCAGCTCGGTGTCCAGATCGACGAACACCGCGCCCGGCAGATGGCCCGCGTCGTAGGACTCCCGGCCCGGCGGCCCCTGCAGCGACCACCGTGCGTCGAGGAGGGTCGGGGGCGACTCCCGGTGCAACTCGACCATGAGATCATCGGTACTGATCAAAGGATGCATGACGGCCCTTTCCTAGCCCGGCGACGAGGTCTGTCGGAAATCCTGGAAGTCAACTCCCCGACCACTGACCGCTGTCGCCCGGTGCGACTAGCATCGTGGTTGGGACTGAATGGGGAGCCGACGTGAACGATCTCATCGATACCACTGAGATGTACCTCCGCACCATCTACGACCTCGAAGAAGAGGGCGTGGTTCCGCTCCGGGCCCGAATCGCCGAACGGTTGGAGCAGAGCGGCCCCACCGTGAGCCAGACGGTCGCCCGCATGGAACGCGATGGGTTACTGACCGTCGCCGAGGACCGGCACCTCGAGCTCACCAAGGCCGGTCGCTCCCGCGCGATCAGCGTGATGCGCAAGCACCGCCTCGCCGAACGGCTTCTCGTCGACGTGATCGGCCTCGAATGGGAGCACGTCCACAATGAAGCGTGCCGCTGGGAGCACGTTATGAGCGAAGCGGTCGAGCGCAAGCTCGTCAAGCTGCTCGGTGGTCCCACGACCTCGCCCTACGGCAACCCGATCCCGGGTCTCGACGAGCTCGGCTTCGACCAGGTCGAGGCGCCGGCCGACAGCGAACTGCAGCGGGTCGACGAGATCGCACGCAACGGCGGGGGGCGCGCCGTCATCCGCCGCATCGCCGAGCACGTCCAGCTCGACCCCGACCTGATGACCGACTTGAAGGAAGTCGGCATCGTGCCGGGCAACGAGGTCGAGATCTTGTCCGTGGTCGGGCCGAACAAGCCGATCGAGGTCCACGGCAAGAACGGCAGCACCGAACTGCCGGTCGGCATCGCGCACGCGGTCATGGTGCGCGCCAAGTGAACCCGTCGGACCGCGCGGCGGCGTTGTTCGCCGACGAGCATGGTGGCGCGCCGAGCGCGGTCTGGTCTGCCCCTGGCCGAGTGAACCTGGTCGGGGAACACACCGACTACAACGACGGGTTCGTGCTCCCCTTCGCCCTGCCCCACCGCACGGCCGTCGCGGTCCGTCCCCGTCCCGACCGGCTCCTGTCCGTCGCCACCCTCGGCAGCGACGGCCGACTTCACCACGCACCCGCCGTGGCTATCGACGAGCTCAGCCCTGGCAATCCCACCGGTTGGGTCGCCTACCCAGCCGGTGTCGCGTGGGCCCTGCGCGATGCCGGGTTCCCGCTCGAAGGCGCGGACCTGGTCGTCGTGGGCGAAGTGCCGACCGGCGCCGGTCTGTCGTCCTCCCACGCCCTGGAATGCGCGGTGGCGCTGGCACTGCTCTACACCGCGCATCAAGCGCCGGGCGAGCCGAACGCGCCGAGCCTGGGCGACATCGCGTTGCTGGTGCAGCGGGCGGAGAACGACTTCGCCGGGGCGCCGACCGGCCTGCTCGACCAGACCGCGTCGCTGGCCTGCACCGCGGAGCACGCGCTGTTCTTCGACGTCCGCTCCGGCGACTCCGAGCAAATCCCGTTCGACCCCCGCGGTGTGGGCCTGGAGCTGCTGGTGATCGACACCCGCGTGAAGCACTCGCACAGCGAGTCCGGTTACGGACAGCGGCGGCAGGGCTGCAAACGCGCGGCGGAGCTGCTGGAGCTCAAAGCACTTCGTGACGTGGCCATCGGCGATCTCGCGGCGACCCTGCCGAAGCTTCCGGAAGAACTCCGGCCACTTGTGCGGCACGTGGTCACCGAGAACGACCGCGTGCTGACCACTGTGAACCTGCTCCGGGCCGGGCGGTACGCCGAGATCGGCCCATTGCTGAACGCTTCGCACGCCAGCCTCCGCGACGACTACCGGGTTTCCAGCCCCGAACTGGACCTCGCGGTGGACAGCGCGCTGGCAGCCGGCGCGCTGGGCGCCCGGATGATCGGCGGCGGATTCGGGGGCTCCGCGATCGCGCTCGTGCCGGTCGACGACCGGCCCGGAATCGAGCGCGCCATCCGGAACGCATTCGACGGTCGGCACCTTGCGGCGCCTCGTTCCTTCACAGCGGTACCCTCCGCCGGGGCGGGGCGGGACCGGTGACCACCGGGCGGCCGAACACCGGGCACCCACTGCCGACGGCCGGTTGACGGCCCCCGAAGAAAATCTCCCATGGAAGGCAGTTCGTAGGTGAAGCTCCTCGTCACAGGCGGTGCAGGCTACGTCGGAAGCGTGTGCGCGGCACGCCTGGTGGAAGCCGGCCACGAGGTCGTCGTGGTCGATGACCTGTCCACCGGGCACGCCGACGCGGTCCCGGCCGGCTGCAAGTTCGTCAAGGCTGACATCGTGACGGCGGCGAGCGAGTTGCTCGCTGAGCCGTTCGACGGTGTGCTGCACTTCGCGGCCAAGTCGCTGGTCGGCGAATCCATGCAGGATCCGCAGAAGTACTGGCAGGGCAACGTGGTCACCTCGCTGCGGCTGCTGGACGCGATGCGCGAGCACGGCACGCCGCGGCTGGTGTTCTCCTCCACCGCCGCTACCTACGGCGAGCCGGAGGTCACGCCGATCACGGAGGACACCGCGACGCGCCCGACGAACACCTACGGCGCGACGAAGCTGGCGATCGACCACGCGATCACCTCGTACGCAGACGCTCACGGCATCGGCGCGGTCAGCCTGCGGTACTTCAACGTCGCCGGTGCACACGGGGCATTCGGCGAGCGGCACACGGTCGAGACGCACCTGATCCCGATCGTTCTGCAGGTCGCCCTCGGCCAGCGGGAGCAGGTGCAGATCTTCGGCGAAGACTGGCCCACCACCGACGGCACCTGCATCCGCGACTACATCCACGTCACCGACCTCGCCGACGCCCACCTGCTGGCGCTGGAAAGCGCCGCCCCGGGCCAGCACCGGATCTACAACCTCGGCAACGGCACGGGATTCTCGGTCAAGCAGGTGATCGACACCTGCCGCAAGGTGACCGGCCACCCGATCCCGGCGAAGGTGGCACCGCGCCGGGCCGGTGATCCGGCGACGCTGGTGGCGTCGAGCCTGCGCGCGCGGGAGGAACTGGGCTGGACTCCGCGGCGCGCCGACCTCGAAGTGATCGTTCGGGACGCTTGGGAGTTCACCCGGCTGCGCCAGGAATCCTGAACGCCGCCCAAGCATTTCGTTCTCGGTCGTCTCGTCGTGATTCATCCCCAGGCTCCGTCCTCTTCGAGCATGATCCGGGCGTCTTCGGCGGCTTCGCGAGCAATGACCGCCAGGTCGGCCGGTGAGATGCCGGCTTCGATGGCCTGCTGGAGCAGGAGCCCGAGCCGGTGGTCGGGGCGGGCGCGCTCGATGCGCTCCAGTGCGGCACCGGCCAACGCCCCTTCGCCCCGCAGATAGGCGGAGAACGCCAGCAGGGCGGCGACCTCCGCCATTTCCGGGTCGGGGGCCTTGCGGACCAGGGTCAGCCAGAGTTCTTCTGCTGCCCTGGCCGTATCGCTCAAGGCGGTGCCCAGGGCGATGTCGCGCACCCTGGTGTCGGACACCGCGAGCAGCACGCGCAGCAGGTCGTCCTCGGTCAACGCGGCGCCGGTGCCGACGCGTTGGATGGCGGCGAACACGGCCCGCAGGTCGCGGGCTACTTTTCCCGGGTCGTAGCCGTCGTCGCGTTCCTCGGTCAGCAGGTCAAGCTTCGCCGACCAGCGCGACACGGTCTCGGCGGACTCGGGCGCGACGAGCGCCCGCAGCTCCTCCCGGCTGCCGAAGGTCACTGCCCCCGCCGCGGCCATCGCCGCAGCAACCGTCGAGCCCTTCGGGTCGGCGACCACGCCGGAGCAGTCCGGGTCCGCGTAGCATGTCCACTCGGCACCGGCTCGGATCTCCGGCACCCACAACGCGTGGGCGGTCACGACCCCGGCGCGGTGGAACGCGTCGGAGACCACGTCGATCAGGGCGGCGTGCGGTGGCCCGATATCTCCACCGTCCGCAGTGGAGGAATCTCGACAGCGGCCGGCGCAGGCGTCGCCGCAGGCAGCGACGTTCGGTTTCTCGCCGACGACGACCAGGATGATGGCTTCGGCTTGTTGCCTGCCCAGCGCGCCGGTGAGCAGTTGCTCGCCGAAGCCGCAGACCCGCATCGGGCAGGGCAGGTCGGTGCGCAACGTGACGCCGAATGTCGGCGTGGCCGCCAGGTCGTGCAGGGTGAGCACGACGAGCGAGTGCGTCGGGTGGAACCCGAGCATGTGCGGCACGGCGGCGAGCAGGTCGGCGGGTTCGGTGAGCGAAATGGTGGTGTTGAGTCGCGTTGTCATGCCGCAAACGATCGACGCCGAAGCGGCTCGGCGAAAGGGCTTTTTCGGAATCTGTTGACAGATCAGTCCGCTGTGGACAAGTCGATCGAACACGGACGAAAAATCCACTATGGAGTGACGATCAGCCGGGTCATTTGCGTCACTCTGTCGACGCTAACGCTCAGTTTCCACGACCCAATTCGGATCCTCGTCGCAATTGCCCTGGAGTATTCCGGTCAAGAGGCAACAACCGCATGCTTGCGGCACTCGGCTCGCACCCCGCTGCGGGACTCGGGCATGCCAGCAGCTGGCTGCAATGCAAGCCGCTTACCGAGCGGTACTCACCCGATGGCCCCGACGAGCGGCAGCCGGATTCGCGTGCGGGACAGGTCGAGTTCCAGCCCGGATCCCGGCTTCGGGCGCAACGTGAAGTCGTGATCGCTGGACAGCACGACGATCCCGAGCCGGTGCCCCGGCGCGAACACGTAGTCATCTGGCTGCATCGCCACGTCGATCGAGTAGTTCTCTCCGGGTTCGATCGGCGACGTCCGATCGATCGCGCGCCGGTTCTGCGGGTCCGCCCAACCCCGGGTGATCACCGAGACCGCGCCGTTCGGCGCCTGGTCCACCAGCAGCGCCGTCACGTTGGCGGCAGGTGTGTCGAAGGTCAGCGCCAACTGAGCCCGAACCGTGCCGCTGACCCGGGCCGGAGCCGCCAGCGGGTCGCTGAAGTAGGCGAGCCGGTTCGGCGAACACGGCGCCGCCGCAAGGTCGTCCGCCAACTGGCCCGCGTCGTCGCGCAGCGACTCCACCACCCGGCCGGAAACCCGCGCTTCGGTGAGCCCGCCCCGCTCGGCACCGCCTGCTGTGGGCCGCAACGTCACCTCACGCGCCTCCGGCGCCGGCCACTCGGCTTCCTCGGTCCAGTTGCCGTCCTCTCGCTGCAAGGTGGCCCTCGGCTCGCCTTCGACGCCGTTGGGCACGTCGTAGAGGTACCGGGTGAACCACCGGTTCAGCGTGCGAAGCCATTCCTGCTCCCGCAGCCGGAGAGGATCGGTGTGCCCCGACTGGTGCCACCAGATCTTGTGCGGCACGTCGTGTTCCCGCAATGCTGCATACCAATGCGCGGCCTGCCTGGTCTTGACGTTCCAGTCGTTAAGCCCGTGCACGGAAAGCACTGCGGCGTGGACCTTGCCGACGTCGTTGAGGTAGTTCCGCTCGTCCCAGAACCCGCTGTAGTCGCCGGTGATCCGGTCCTGGTCCGCGGTGAGCTGATCGATCACCGCTCGGCACGGCTCGCGATCCGCTCGGGTGTGCACGTACTTGGCCAGCACGTCGGCGTCTTCACCCTGGTAGCCCCCGGGCGCCACTACCGCCCCGTCGGAGCGGTAGTAGTCGTACCAGTTCGAGATCGCCCCGATCGGCACGATCGCCTCGAGGCCTTCGACGCCCGTGCTGGCCACCGCGTTGGGCAAGGTGCCGTTGTAGGACACCCCCATCATGCCGACCTTGCCGGTCGCCCAGCCCGCGTCGACCGGCGCGCCGGACGCGTCGTGGCCGGGCGTGCGGGAGTTCAGCCAGTCCACCACCGACTTTGCGCCGATCGTCTCGTTCTCGCCCCCGGTGGTCGGGCAGCCGGTGGACTGACCGGTGCCCAGCGATTCGCCGTACACCACCGCGTATCCCCTGGCCAGCAGGTATTCCTCGTACGCCCAGCTGATTTCGGCGGCCGCAGAAATCAGCTCGTCGCCCCGGGCGGTGCGGATGGTCCGGTTGCCCGGCAGCTCGGGGACGTACAGCTCGGTGTAGACGTTGTGGTTGGAGACATCGTTCCCGCCCGAGAAGTAAGGGCTGGCCTGGTAGACGACCGGCACCCGCAGACCCTGCTCGGTCTCCTTCGGCCGCACGACCTGGACGTGCACCAGGTCGTCCTGGCCGTCCCGGTCACTGTCCACCGGCGCGGTCACGAACAGGTCCTCGCGCACCGCCTGCGCCGAGTCGAACACCGGTTGTGCCTCGCCGTCCTGGAACACCGGGCCCCGGGATGGTTCGGCGATCCCCGGCAAACCGGTGAGAGGTAGGACGCAAACCGCCGCCAGCAAGCCCATCCGAACGCGACACATGCACGCTCCTGAAGCCGAAGGGAAATCGACACCAGCATTTTCTTAGCGCGGAACACAAAGTCAATCACCGCTCCGGCGGGTTTACGCCAGAAACTCCGCTCGTAGCGCAGTAGAGTCGGAGCAGGCATTCGGCACCGAACCGACCAGGAGCGAGCATGTCCATTCCGCCCAGCCTGCTGACCACGGCCGGATTGATCGGCGGCTTCGCGGTCGCCCGCGCGACCAAGCACCGGCACTGGGGCGGAGTGGTGGCCGCGAGTGCCGGACTCGGCGCGATGGAGGCATGCCGCCGCCGGACGGGTGTTGCCCCGGCCCTCGCGCTTGGCGCCACCTACGCTGCGGCGCTGACCGGCTCGCACCCACTGGCCAAGAAGATCGGTGCCTGGCCGTCGGTATTCGCAGTCACCGCAGCGACGGCTGTCGCCACTCACCTGCTGGCAAAGCGCCGCGGGTGAGCAACAGCAGCATTAACGGGATCGCCGCGGTCACGATCAGCGCCGTCACCAGCATCGACGCCGCTGTCCGCGGCGGGTGCGCGGCGTGGAATACCAGGTGCGCAACCGCGCGAACGAGGTTCGACGTCAAAGCGACGTAGACCATAATTCGTTCCAGGAAGACCGCGGCTGCGCAGAGCACCACCGCCATAGCGAGGTTCATCGCACCGTGATCGCGGAATAGGTGCTCGTGGAACGGCGGATAGTCGTCCACCGTCGGAATTCCGCGCCGTAGAACGAACATGGGACGAAAAGCGTCCCGGAACCCACCACGACGCGCACGAAAGTCAGGAAGAACAAGCCTGACCGCAGGCAGGCACGCATCATCACTCCTTCCGCTCGGCCAGGAACTCGTCGAACGTGATCCGGCCGACCGCCTGGGCTGGAGCCAGGTGGCCGCCGCGACGGAAGCCGGCGAACGCCGCACCCGGTAGCCAAACCGGCAGCACAACTCTGCGGTGTCCGGTCGAATCCAGATAGGCGCGAGCCAGCTCTCGATGGCTGCGGATCTCCGGCCCACCCATGTCCGGGACACGTCCGGCCGACTCGCCGATCGCGAGTTGGGCCAGGCGGCCCGCAACGTCGCGGACGTCGATGGGCTGGAAATCCACCCCTGCGAGGGCCCCGATCACCGGGGACCTCCGCTGCGCCGAGGTCATCCGGGCGACCAGGTCGTGGAACTGCGTCGTCCGGAGGATCGTCCACGGCAACCCGGAGTCCGCCAGGCGCTTCTCCGCGGCGAATTTGGCGCGGTAGTACAACAGCGGCACTTGGTCCACACCCACGATCGAGATGTAGACCAGGTGCGGATCGCCGTTGCGTCGGGCGGCGTCGATCAAGCGTTGGGTTACCGCGACGTCCTTGCACCCCAGCGTGGTGGCGCAATGCACGATCGCGTCCACATCGGACGTCGCCGCGGCGATGCCCTCGCCCGTGCGCAAATCCCCGGTCGCCCACCCGTGTGGAACGTCCGCTGTCTGCGGGCGCCGGCTCAGTATGCGCACGTCGTGCCCGGCGTCGAGCAACCTGCGCACCACAGCCTTGCCTAACGTGCCTGTCCCGCCCGTCACCAAGATCGGCTTCTGCATCCGTGCGTCCTCCCTGCTGTGTTGTCGTCGATGGGACGAGATTCCCCCCAGCAGTGGCGGTACGGGCATCCCGAAACCGGCCCCGGATCCCGCTACATTCACCAGATCCGGGTCGGCGTGCTCACCTCCCGACCACAGATGAACACCTTCCGCAACGAGCTCCCCGCGTCATCTGCCCAACCCCCGACCACAATTCTCCCTGCACCATGCCGTGGGCGTCCGTCTACACCGACAGCGAAGAGTGCCCCGATGCGGCCGAAGACCTGAATAGGCAGTACGGACATCTTCGCTGAACCCAGCAATCGGCGCGCAAATGCTCTCGGCGCGGCCCTATGACAACCCGCCCGCCAGCCGCCAGATGCGCCGCTCCAGGCAGGTCAACAGCCCTCTCCACGGCGTTGCGTCCACACAGCATTGTTGAGTCCTGTCCAATCGACACTGGATCTTCCAAGGCAGAAGACGCAGAGTGGGGGCCGGCCCCCGCCCCCGCCCCCCCCCACCGGTGGGCGGCCAACAAAAAAAATAACAAAAAAAAAAAATTAAAAAAAAAAAAAAAAACAA
>NZ_JBSFLZ010000094.1:0-29192 GCF_053599315.1 Saccharopolyspora sp. NPDC000995 | reverse complement strand
TAGTGACACGCCCCGTCACCGGGCCAATCAGCATTCCCGCAGATCAACCCACGTTTTCACGGACTAGTCAGCAACCTGATCTGTGGAACCTGGGATGCTCAGCAGTCAGGTGATCCAGAACTTGTTTTCCACCAGCGGAATCCTGCGCCGACGCAGCAGTGGTGATCACAACAAGCAAGAGGCCCAATACATCGGTGGCGATATGCCGCTTCCTGCCCTTGATCTTTTTGCCTACATCAATTCCCTGGCTGGACTCACCGACATTGCACGACGTTTTGACACTCCGGGAGTCAATGATCGCCGCAGTCGGGGTCGCCGCGCGACCCTCGCCGCCACGCCCGGCCCGCGCCGCGCGGCACGCCATGCCGTCAACGTCGGCTCGATCAACGCCCATCGGGCATCGGACAGGTCGCTGGGGTACGCGCCGGACACTCACAAGTTGATCAAACTATCAGGTGCTATCTGAAACGGACAGATCAACATCAAACGAGATCAAATGCCCTCTAGAGGATGACTACGCCAGCACGGCGAAACCGCAGATCGACTGGGACGACCACGACGCCCGGGAGGAATTGATCGACTCACGGGCTCGGGACGGGTACGCGCTGCTGGCCCTGCTGGACGACCACGAGCTGGGTGAGGGCGTGGACAAGGCCGTGCGGCTGCTGGCCACCGTGCTGGGCCAGGGCTTGGCCGACGACGGCGACGGGGTGTTCCGCATCGTCCGCAAGGGACTGCGGCGAGAGCGAGCGAGGATCTCCAGCGGGAAATCCGAAACACGGTTGCACGTCTCCGTTCGCGAGTCGCGATCTGTTCCGAAGGCCCAGGTTCGGCTCGGAGGTGTCATCGGAATGCCGGGCACGTCGTTCGAGACGAGGAAGCCGGGCGCGGCGGGTAGATCACCGCGTTCCGGTGCGGACATCGGGGACGGTTCGCCCGATGGTCGTGATCACAGCTGGGCTCTCTATGAATCCGTCACCCGTGAGTCAATTGCGGCGAAAGAACGTTTTGCCGCGTTACACGGCGATCAAAAAACCTGGTCTTACGCTCGCTGGCCGGATTCCGCGGCGAACAGGCGCAGTCCGCGCCAGACGGACTCGACCCTCTGAGCGGCTTCCCGGCTGCCTTCGGGGATTCCGGCAGCCAGTTCCGCCTCCAGTCCGAGGGAGTCGGTGATGACGCACGTCGCGGTGCCAGCTGCCGACGGCGTGGTGGTGAAGGACCGCCTGGCGGTGTGACTTTCGCCTGTTAACCCCGCTGTCATTCCAGGTCAAGCGCCCGCAATACAGCGCGGGAAGCATTGCGGCATGACTTCCGGACAGCAT
This sequence comes from Saccharopolyspora sp. NPDC000995, assembly GCF_053599315.1. NCBI lineage: Bacteria > Bacillati > Actinomycetota > Actinomycetes > Pseudonocardiales > Pseudonocardiaceae > Saccharopolyspora > Saccharopolyspora sp. NPDC000995. The sequence goes on along the minus strand of NZ_JBSFLZ010000094.1, from coordinate 27,867 downwards.
TGCCACGGGCGCGGGGATTGGACCCGCGAACTCATCGAGCTGGCCGCCCTGCTCCTGGCGGCGGGGACGGCGAACGTGTTCGTCACCGGTTTGCAGAGCCAGGCCGGCGGATCGCTGGCGCTGCTGTCCATCGGTGCCGTTGTGCTGGTAGCGGGTGCCGCGAGGTGGTGGCGGCATCGCCAGCGCCCGTCCGTCGAGACCACCGCGCCGGCCGCCGTGCCGATCCCGGAGGTCGTGAGCGTGCAGCAGACGCTGTGGCGGCTGCGGGCGTCGGTGACCGACACGCCGGGCAGGTTGGCGCGCCTGGCCGGTGCCTTGGCCGCGCTCGGCGCGGACATCCGGACCATGCAGGTCCACCCCGTGGCCGGTGGCGTGGTGGACGAGGTGCTGCTGCACGTGCCGACGCGGGTGAGCAGGCGGGAGCTGATCGCCGCCGTCGAGACCGCCGGTGGTTGCGAGGTAACCGCGGAGCGGGCGGACGTCCGCGAGCTCGACGACGTGCCGACCCGGACCGCGAACTTGGCGATCGACCTCGTCAACGGCCGCACCGACCTGATCCGGGCGCTGCGCGCACTGCTGGGGCAGGTCGCGGTGCACTGGCAGGAAGCGCCCGAGCCGCCGCTGGAGGTCGGCTCGTTCACGGGCGGCGCGATGTGCTTGGCGGACCCCGGCGGCGGGGTGCTAGTTCTAAAGCGGCCTGGTGGTTCCTTCACCCCGGCGGAGTTCGCGCGGGCGCGGGCCATAGTGGACCTGGCCGAGAGCTGCCGCGCGCGGGTGCGGCTGGTGCTGGACGTCGCGCGCACCGCCAGCGGCGCGGAGTTGACGGTCCGGCTCGCGGACCGGGCGGACGTGGAGCTGGTTTCGGCGTTCCACGAGCGCTGTTCCAGCGCGGCCCGCTACCGGCGCTACTTCAGCCCCGGACCGACGCCGGGGGAGCGCGGCCTGCAGCGGCTGCTCACCCCTGCCCTGGGGCGATCTCTGCTGGCGCTGGCGCCGGACGGGCACGTGGTCGGCATGGGGAACCTGATCTACGACGGGGATTCCGGGGAGCTGGCCCTGCTGGTCCGCGACGACTGGCAGCGGCAGGGCGTCGGGACCGCCTTGGCGCGCAAGCTGGTCGAGCAGGCCGAGGAGCTGGGGATCGGCACGCTGACCGCGCACACCCACGTCGATAACACTGCGATCGCGCGGACGCTGCGTGGTGCCGGGCTGCGACTGGTCGGTGTGCCGGAGCCGGGCGAGTGGAGCTGGTCGCGGGAACTGCGACGGAAGGCCGGCTCCGCGGTGACGTAGTCGGGGTGCGCGCAGCCTGCCCGCGGCGGCGTCGGGCGGATGCTGCTGGTGCTGGCCGATGGTGAGGCAGTGGCGTCGGCGCTCCCGGAAACCGAAGGGGTGGAGCTGACCTGGAGGGCGGTCAGCTCACATGCGCGGCGGGGGGCAAGTCGGCCGCGGCACCCTTGGGCCATTGGGTCGGTTCCGGGCCGAGCTCGGCCAGCTGGCGGATCTGCAGCGCGCACCACGGGGACACCTCGGTCTCGTCTGCGAGGACCTCCGTGCTGAACTCTTTCCAGCCCACCCAGCGGGTTGCGGCGACCTCGTCCGGGTTGGGCTGCGGGGTGTTCTCGGTGAAGGCGACGAACACCGGGCACTTCTCGTTCTCCACCACGCCGTTGGGCATCGTGGCGCGGTACTGGAAGCCGGGCAGCACCAGCTCCAGTCCGCGCACGGTGAGCCCGAGCTCCTCGCCGAGCCGCCGGGTGATCGCCGCCTTCATGTCCTCTTCGGGCGCCGGGTGGCCGCAGCAGGTGTTGGTCCACACGCTCGGGAAGGTGTGCTTGTGGTGCGCCCGCTGGGTCAGCAGGAACTCGCCCCGGTCGTTGAACACGTAGCAGGAGAAGGCCAGGTGCAGCGGTGTGTCCTGGTGGTGCACGATCGCCTTGTCCTCGACCCCGATCGCTTGACCGGATTCGTCGAGCAGAACTACCTGTTCCACAGCCGTACCTCCAGGGCTTTACTCGGTGTGCCGAACAGCGCACCAGGCCGGGACGTTACGACACACCGGGCGGTGCCCGCTACACGATCTCGATCACGACCCGGTCGGGTGAACACCGCTGGTTCTCGCGTCTCACGGCGTCGGCCGCAACACCACCTTGCCATAGGTTTCGCGGTTCTCCAGGGCGGCATGCGCCCGGCCGCTTCGGCCAGTGCGAACGGCGGTCCGACCAGCGGCCGCAGGCTGCCGTCGGCGAGGGCGGCCAGCGCCTCGTTCTCCAGGGTCCGCATGCCACCGGGCACCTTCAGCAGGTTCGGTCCGAGGGCGACGTTCGCGGCCAGCGTGCGGGCGAGCAGGTCGTCGGAGGTGAAATGGTGCTCGCCGAAGTCCCTGCCGGACATGGTGATCCGGCCGCCGGGCCCGAGGAGGTTGAAGGCGGCGCGGCCGTACTCGCCGCCGGCGCCGTCGAGCACCAGGCTCACCGCGCGCCCGCCGAGGGCCTCTCGGATCGACTGGGCCCAGTTCGGCGCGGTGTAGTCGACGGCGACGTCGGCACCGAACTCCCGCACTTTGGAGACCTTGGCCGCCCCACCGGCCGCACCCACCACGGTCGCGCCGATGTTGCGGGTGCACCGCCAGCGCGCCGATTCCGCCGGCGGCCGAGGTGACCAGCATGACGTCGTCGGCGGTCGGCTGCGCGGTGCGCAGGATGGACATGGCCGCCCGGTGCCGATCATCGCGACCGCCGCGCCGAAGTCGATGCCGGCGGGCAGCACTTGCAGTGCCTCGACGTCGCGGACCGCCCGCTCGGCGTAGCCGCCGCTGACTATGCCGAGGTGGGCGACAGGCACGCTCTTCCGCGACGGCCCTCCGGCAGTCGAGACAGGCGGCGACCTGGACTGGAGCCTGGCCTTGGCCCGCTGACCGAACCGGCCGCGATTCCAACGGGAATCGCGGCCGGCTCGGGGTGGTTCAGCAAGTTTGCAGCAGCCGCTGCATCACCCGCGTGGAGAACCGCAGCGATTCCAGCGGGATCCGCTCGTCTACGCCGTGGAACATCCGCGAGTACGGCAGGTCCGGCGGCACCCGGAGGGCCTTGAACCCGAAGCCGTTGATGCCGATCGTCGCGAACGCCTTGTTGTCGGTCCCGCCCGCATTGCAGTACGGGGCCGGGTGGCCGTCCGGGTCCTCCGCGCGGACCGCCGCGCACATCGCGTCGACCAGGGTGCCGGAGAACTCGGTCTGCATCGCCACGTCGTGGTGGATGAACTCGCGGCGCACCGACGGCAGCAGCAGGGAATCGATGGTGTCCAGCAACTCCTGCTCGTGGCCGGGCAGGAACCGCCCGTCCACCGCGGCAGTGGCGCGGCCCGGGATGACGTTGGTCTGGTAGCCGCCCTCGATCATCGTGGGGTTCGCCGAGTTCCGAAGTATCACGTCGACCAGGTCGGCCACCGGCCCCATTTTCTTGAGGCCGCCGTCCACATCGGACGGTTCGAAGTCGGTGCCAAGCAGTTCGGCGGCGCGCTCCAGCAGCACCCGCACCGGCTCGATCAGCCGCACCGGGAACCGGTGCCGCCCGATGCGGGCCAGCGACTCGGCGAGGTCGGTGACGGCGTTCTCGTCGTTGGGCGAAGAACCGTGCCCGGCCCGGCCGGTGGCGATCAGCCGCAGCCACGCCTGGCCGCGCTGGGCGTTCTCGATCGGGTACAGCCGCTGGCCGTTGCCCAGGTCGAACGACACCCCGCCGCCCTCAGTGATCGCCTCGGTGACCCCGTCGAACAGTTCCGGCCGGTTGCGCACCAGCCAGTGCGAGCCGAACTTGCCGCCGTCCTCCTCGTCGGCGAGGAAGCCGAACACGATGTCCCGCGGCGGTTTCCGCCCGGTGCGGGCGAATTCCCGCGCCACCGCGAGAATGACGGCGTCGAAGTCCTTCATGTCGATCGCGCCGCGACCCCACAGGCAGCCGTCGTGGACCTCCCCGCCGAACGGGTCGAAGGTCCACTCGCTGGCATCCGCCGGCACCACGTCGAGGTGGCCGTGCATCAGCAGCGCGCCCCGCGACGGATCTTCGCCCTCGATGCGGGCGATCACGCTGGCCCGGCCTGGCGCGCTCTCGACCAATGTGGACTCCACACCGACCTCGGCGAGCTTCGCCGCGACGTACTCGGCCGCCGCGCGCTCGTTGCTGGTCGGGTTGGAGGTGTCGATGCGGATCAGGTCCCGGCACAGGGCGACGACCTCGTCCCCGGCCCCGCTCATGGCCTGGGGCCTTCCAGCGTTGAAATCCCCACCGGGCGCGCCAGCCCGGCGAAGGACAGCACCATGTAGAGCAGGAAACCGGTCAGCAGCGAGTTGAGCGCCGGAATGCCCGCGTCGATGAAGTAGCCGACGCCGAAGCCCGCGACCCACACCAGCAGCGTCGCCGGCACCCAAGTGGCCACCTTGTCCGGCAGCGTGCCGGACGGGCGGGTGCGGTCCAGTTCGCCGCGCATCCGGCGGGCCACCCAGTACTCAGCGACGATGATGCCGCCGATCGGCGGGATCGCCACGCCCAGGATCTTCAGGAAGTCGGTGAAGTGCTCAAGGAAGCCCACCGCCGACAGCACGGTGCCGAGGATGCCGATCACGAGCGTGACCGACGCGCGGTGCAGGCGTTTGCCGAACACCGTGTCGACGAAGTTCACCACGCCCAGCGAGGACGCGTAGAGGTTCCAGTCGTTGATCTTCGCGGTGGACAGGATCACGATGATCAATCCGGCGAAGCCGGACGTGGACAGCACGATCGAGGTCACGTCCTTGCTGCCCACCAGCTGCCCGAGCAGCACGCCGGTCATGCCGACGATGTACTCGCTGAGGATCATCGAGCACGAGCTCTGTAGCAGGACGTGCCAGCCCTTGCGGTTGTAGCGGGTCATGTCGGGGGCGACGACCGCGCCGGACATGAAGCCGCCGGCCACGATGGTCGCAGCCGCGGGGATGGACATCGCCGCGGCCGTCGGGTCCCGGGCGATCAGCTCGCCGATGGAGTGCTGCGACAGCGTGCTGATCACGCTCCAGGCCACCAGCGCAAAGAACAGCGGCACGGCGATCTTGGCCAGCACCATCATGTACCTGAAGCCGTAGATCACCAACACGGTCAGCACGACGCCGGAGATCGCGCACCACAGCCACACCGGGCCGCCGACCAGCGACTGCATGCTCTTGCCGAAGATGCCGTTCTGCACCCCGAACCAGCCGATCATGCTGATCGCGATGACGAGGCTGACCAGCGCCGAGCCGTTGCGGCCGAACCCGGCGAAGCGGGTGAGCATGGTCATCGCCAGGCCCTCGCGCTGCCCGGCGAGGCCGACCAGGAAGATCACGATTTCCAGCAGCACCGCGCCGAGGGTGAACGCCCAGAAGGCGTCCCAGAACCCCATCGCGATGCCCAGCGAGGCGCCCAGCACGAACTGGGACAGCGAGCCGGACTGCCCGAGCCACTGCAGCAGCATCGACCCGAACCCGTAGCGCGCGTCCCGCGGGACGCGGCGCAGCGAGTAGTCGTCGCTGCCGATCTTCTTGCCCGGCGCGGCCTCGGTGGATTGCGCTGCGGTCATCACTCCTCCTCGGCGGGCAGGGCGCCCATGGTCTGCAGGTGGGCGAGGGAGCCGTAGCGGGCGACAAGTTTGTCGAACTCGGCCTGGTCGTGGAAAGTCAGCTGGCCAGCGCCGAACTCCTTGGCGACTTCGACGGCGTAGCGGGCCGCGGCGGCGATGTCGGCCTCGTGGCTGGCGCCGGTGGCGCAGCCGGGCACGGCGGTGGCGGCCACGATCGCCAGGCCCACCACCGGGGCGTCGGTCGCAGTGGCCGGCTGGAGGATCGAGTTGATGTGGTAGACGCCGTTGCCGTACGGAGTGATGTCCTGGGTGGTCACCGGGTAGGTCACCAGCGGCTCGCCGGTGACGGTCTCCAGCAGGGTGCCCAGCCGGTCGGCGACCCGCAGCACCCAGCCCTGCTTGACCGTCGGCGACAGCGCCAGGCCTTTGTGGTTGATGATCCGGTTGCCCTTGGTGGTGTCGATGGACAGCACCGCGTCCATGCCGTCGCTGACCTCGTGGGCGTTCATGGTGGCGATGCCGACCGGCGAGTCCATGAACGGCACCGGCTCGTGCGGCCGGGTCGGGGCGTCCGGGGACACGTGCGTGCTGATCAGGATGTCGCCGGGTAGCACGTCGCCGCGGGCGCGCATGGACAGCAGCTTCGCCGCGGTCGAGATGGCCGCGGCGGCGCCGTCGCCGTCGGAGACGAAACCGGTCACCTCGGGGCGGGCGCCGATGCCGCCGAGTCGACCCACGACGCCCAGCGTCGGGGCGTCGCCGCCGGATGTCTTGCCGCCAGAGCCGGGGATGAGGACCTGCACGAAGTCGGTCGTGCCCTGGTGGCCTTCGACGGTGGTGCTGGTGGCCAGCCCGGACTCGCCGGCCACCGCGTCGAGGTAGGCGACCACGCTGGCGCCGGTGATCTTCGGATCGTCGAGGAGATCCACCACGTCCAGGACGTGCTTGAGCATTCGAGCCCCTTGGGAAATCGGGATGCGCGCTGCGGCGCACCGCAAACCGCCTGCAGGCCGCGAGCACTCGGGAGGACGGGCAACCGCCCGATCTAGCGGCCTGGTGGTTGGTGAGGCATCCGCCGGAGCTGTACTTAGGACATCTCCGGCGACCGCCGTGCCAGTTACGGTGCGCTGTCGCTGACCCGACGAGCAAGGAAATCCCGTTATTTGCAAAACGCCGCTTCGCGGGGTAGAGCGCGCCGAGCCCGACGTGGTGCCGGTGCGCTCCGCCGGGCTGGGGGTGCTCAGCTGCAAAGCCGTCGACCTGCGGATGCTGCGGCGGCTCGACCTGACCTCCTCGGTGCTGGAGGTCTACGACCAGCGGGTGCGACCCGGCGAGGTGCAGCACTCCTACGGGCACCCCGGCCGAGAGCACGTCGTTGTGACGGAACGGAAGCTGCGGGTCGGACCGGCGGATTCGCCGTCCGAGCTGGGGCCGGGGACTACGTCTGTTTCCCGGCGCAGCTGCCGCGCACCTACGAGACGGTCGGCGGCGGCGGGCCTGCGGGCATGAACGCGGCCGTGCAAGCCGCGCGGGCCGGTGCCGAGGTGGTGCTGGTCTACGCCGCCGAGCAGCTCGGCGGGCAGTTCCACCGCCAGCTCCCGGAGCGGTTCGCGGCGCGGCGACCGGAGCGCATCCAGCACGGTTGGCGGTCGTTCCGGGCGCTGCGGGACGAAGTCCTGGCGAGCCCGCGGATCCGGCACCTGCCCAGCGGCACGGTGTGGTCACTGGAACCGGATCGGCGGATCAAGATCCAAAGTGGACCAGCCGATGCTCCGGATCGTCGGTTGACGGCACTGCGCGCCGATGCGCTGGTGCCGGCCACCGGGGCGCACGACCGGGTCCTCCCGTTCCCCGGTGGGACCTGCCCGGGGTGGTCAGCGCCGGGGCCGCGCAGGCGATGGCGAAGGGCCAGCGGATCGCGGTCGGGCAGCGGGTGCTGGTGGCCGGAACCGGGCCGTTCCTGCTGCCGGTGGCCGAGTCGCAGCTCGACGTGTGCGCCGAGGTCGTCGGCGTGCTGGATGCCGGGAACCCGGCCGCGTGGCTGCGGCAGCTGGCGGCGGCCGCAGGGAAGCTCGGCAAGTTCCGGGAGCTCGCGGGCTACGCGGCCCGCTTCGCCGGTCGGGTGCCGTGCCGGACCCGCACCGCAGTTATTGCGGGCGCGGAGACGACCGCGTGCGCGAGGTCGCCACGTCCAAAGTAGACGCGCAATGGCGACCGATTCCCGGTACCCAAAGCCAGTTCGAGGTCGATGCCGTTTGCGTCGGGCACGCTTCGTGCAGCAGCTGGAGCTGGCGCTGGCCGCGCGTTGCCGGATCACCGACGGCTTCGTCGAGGTCGACGCGGCACAGCGGACGTCCACGCCGGGAGTGTTCGCAGTGAAAGCGACCGGCATCGGCGGCGCCTAGCTCGCTGCCGGCGAAGGAACCGTCGCCAAGCTCGCGGCGGCAGTTCACGTCGGCGCCACCAGCTGGCGCCAGGTGGAACCCAAGTACGCGACGCACTCGTGAAGGTCTACAGCGGACGAAGATTCGCCCGAGCGCTGGCCCAAGTCCATTCGGTTGGGTCAGGCTGGTCCGAGTGGCTGACGCCCGACACGGTCGTGTGCCAGTGAGAAGAGGTCCCTTACCGCGAACTGTGGAAGAGGCGGTGCAGCAGCGCGCCGCACACAGTGCTCGCTCGCTGAAGCTGCTCTGCCGTACGGCTACCGGCGGGTCCGCGCTGGCGGACAAATCGGTCGCCGGAATGCCCTGATCGCTGCCAGGATGGGCGGTATGACCGAAGTGCGTACCACGCATACCGCCGACCTCGACGAAGCGACACGCAAAGCCGCCCGGGCACTGCTCTGGGACGTGTTCGAAGACGACATGGCAGAGCACGACTGGGAGCACTGCCTGGGCGGCATCCACGCCCTGGCGTGGGAAGGGAACGAGCTGATCGGCCACGCGGCGGTGGTCCAACGGCGTCTCCTGCACGTCGACCGAGCCCTGCGCGCCGGCTACATCGAGGGCGTCGCGGTGCGCGCGGACCGACGCCGCCGGGGCATCGCGGCGGCGATGATGGCGGAGCTGGAGGGTGTGATCCGCCGCGCCTACGACCTCGGAGCTCTGGGCGCGAGCGATGAAGGAGCGGCGCTGTACGAGGCGCGGGGCTGGCAGCGTTGGCACGGGCCGACGTTCGCCCTGGCTCCGACGGGAGTTCAACGCACGGAGGACGAAGACGACGTCATTTTCGTCTTCCCGGTGGAAGTCCCATTGGACCTGACGGGATCCCTTACCTGCGACTGGCGGGACGGCGACGCCTGGTAACCGTCCACCAAGCCTCTCCGCGCTCGCCACGAACGCGATGCGACATGCACGAGACCGCTTGAACGTGATTGATCGCGGTGAGGGTGCCAGCTGCAGCCAGCACATGACAAGTTTTCCCGGTGCGTGATCGCCGGATGTGGATAGTCAGGTCAGCTTGACCGCTCGACGCATTTCCTGCTTTCGCAAGTGGTGCGTCGCCGCGCCCTGGCTGCTGGCCGTGTCGGAGCGCGCCGGAGCGATGCCCTGTCGGCGCTTCCGCGATCCGCATGCAAACCGCGCAACGTGGCCGGGCCGTGGTCGGATGCCCGACGGCGGCCCACATGACTTCCGCGCCGCACTCGCCAGTCCCGCCGGGGCGAAGCACGAAATGTGTTTCCAGCGCCCGCAATCCAGGAGAAGGCAACCACCGAGGCCAATCCTCCAACGCCAACACCTCCACGTTGCTCGTGCGTCCGCTCAGTTACCGTGATCACAACAAGTGACGTTTGGTGGACGGATTGGAACGCGGTGAGCGTTGCACGGTGGACCAGCGCCGTCGGCCTCCACCGCGACCGGCCACCGCGGTCTGGCGGTGCTCGAAGGTCGTCCCCGCCCACGTGCGATGCGCCCTGACGGCGCTGGCGCGCATCGCCTGATCAGCGGTTTCGGCGTCGATCTTGGGTGGCTGCGAGAACGTCACCCGCCCACCGGCGTGACCTGCTGTGATGGGTCACCGATGGCCCGCCACTGGCCGTCGGTCAGGTTGGGTGAGGATTGGGTGCCGGGCAGTTAGCACGATGCCACGCGCAGCAGGTCGGCGGCTGCCCCCGACGGCCCGTTCGGTGCGATCCTCCGAAACCGCGGCGGCACGAGCGGTCCAGGATTGGGCTATTCGACGTACCCGCACGACCGGCATTCGGCCCAACGTGCAGGCGTCCACGGTGGCGGTCCGTACTCCGGGAAACAGCCGTACGTCGGCTGTTGCCGAGCAGCGCGCTGTGCCGCGTCGGCTGTTGCTGGCGGGTACTCGCCAATTCGGCCGTTTCCGACAAGGTTCTCCTTCAATTGTGGCGTTTTCCCTCTCCGATCGGAGGAAGAATGCGTCACTTACGGCACGTCGTCGGTGCCGCCGTGGCTCTGATCACGGCTGGCACGGTGCTGGCTACTCCGGCGGTCGCCGCCCCCGGCGCCGAGCACTACGCAGCACTGGGCGACTCCTACGCATCAGGGGTCGGCACCCGGGACTACTTCGAAGACAGTGGGGACTGCCTGCGCAGCCCCAAGGCCTACGCGCAACTGTGGGCCGATTCGCACGACGTCGCCAGCTTCGCGTTCGAAGCCTGCTCCGGGGCGGTCACCGGCGACGTCAACTCCGGTCAACTCGACAAGCTCAGCGCAGGCACCACGCTGGTCACCATCTCCATCGGTGGCAACGACACCGGCTTCAGCAGCGTCATCAGGGACTGCCTGCTGGGTGACGACGCCCGCTGCGATTCCGCGGTCAGCAAGGGCGAGGACCGGGCCCGCAACGAACTGCCCGACAAGCTCGACACCACCTACGCGAACATCCGCGAGGGCGCGCCGAACGCCAAGGTCGTGGTGCTCGGCTACCCGCGCCTCAACGAACTCGGCGACTGCGGCATCCCGTTCTTCTCCGACGCGAAGCGGCAGCGGATCAACGATGGTGCCGACGTGCTGGCCGAGGTGATCTCGGGTCGTGCGGAGGCAGCCGGGTTCACCTTCGCCGACACCCGCGACGCGTTCGCCGGGCACGGCGTCTGCTCCTGCGACGAGTGGATCAACGGCCCGAGCAACCCACTGGTGGAGTCCTTCCACCCGGACACCGACGGCCATGCCAAGGCGTACCTGCCGGTGCTCAACGAAATCACCGGCTGATCCCTGAAATCGTGGTCACCACTGGTCGAGCCGGGGGTGCGCGGCGCGTGCGGACCGGATTATCGCGTCGATCCGCCGGGAGTGCGCGCCTCGCCAGTACACCTGCGCGCAGTCCTCGCAGCGCGCGTAATCGTCGTAGTGGCGGCGAGTTCCCGGCTCGATCTCGTCTTCGACGTCCTCTTTGGACACCGGGTGTAGGACGCCGTTGCAGGCAGTGCACCGGGTCCACGGCTCAAGGGGAGGCGCGAACCGGCTGATGACGTCGACCATCTGCCGCGCCGGGTCCGCACCCCGCACGTAGGCCCCCGCCCGCAGAACCCGGCGGCGCAGGATGCCGCGGTCCTGGGTCAGCAGCACCCGCCGCTCCCGTTCGGCCTGCTGGATCAGCTCGTCATCGGTGGCATCGTTGCGATATGCGGTGTCGATGCCGAGCAACCGCAGCCGCCGAGCCAACTTCCCGAGGTGCACGTCCAGCACGAACCGCGGTGGCAACGACTGCGGCCGGTCGACGGACCGAATGTCGATCACTGCGCCGGGATGCGGTTGCAGGGAGGGCGTTGCGGGCGAGCCGTCGACGAGGAAGCGGCCCACCTCGGTCAGCGGAACGCCCAGCGACTCGGCGATGTGCCCGACTGTCGCGGTGCCGTCGTAGGGCAGGTCGAGGTGTGCCACCCGATACCGTGGGGCGGCGAAGAACCACAGCTCGGGATCGATGCGCACGTGTACGCTCGTCTCCGCTACCACCCGTCCATGGTCGGCCGCAACGGGAGATCCCGCGCGGCTTGGCCACCCCGCCGAACTACCGGACGCCAGCAGAAGCCGGATTCACGAACGACCCTCACGATTCAGGTGTTCACCCGGGCGCTTGAGGGCGAGGGTTTCCAGAGAGCTAATGCGATGACGGCATCGCCCGTTGTGCGTTCGGGGATCCAAGAGGCCGGATCCACCTCGATCCGGAGGGCATGCGACAGCCCAGTTGGTGCAAGGCTGGCGCCTGTGAGTCAGACGGATGTGACCGCCATCCGCACAGGCGCCAGCAGCCGAAGGCTATGGGCAAGGACGTGGGATCCAAATGTCTCGGATCACGTTTCAGGGCCCTACTTCCGTGGGCAATCACGTGTTCGCTGCCAGTGAGGGATGCCCTCAGGTGAGGTCGGAGCGGGGTGAGCCCCGAGCCCCGGCATTGCGGGCAGAGACGCCGGCTACTGACGAACTCGGGGGAATGGCCTGCGCCGTAGTGGGCTTGGACGGCCTCGACTTCGCGTTCGCCGCGGCCGTCGCGATTTTTGCGCTGAATGTCCTTTTCGTCATCTTCGATGCCAACCGGGGAAACGAATTCGTATCCTTCGTCTACCTGATGGCCAAGACCCTCGTGCTGGGGCTGGGGGACATCTTCACCTCCGGCGACGCGCTGCTGGGCGTCATCCTGGACTACGGCCTGGCCGCGCTCGTCTACCTCGTAGTCGGACAACTCATCATCAAGGCGGTCCGGCGCCGCTGACCAGGTCGGTCCTGGACTTTCGGCTCGCTGCGGGCCGCTCTAGAGACCCGGATCCGAGTCAGGCCGTAGGTCGTGGTCAGCGTGACTCCGAAGATGACACGCCGCCCCGGCGGCCAGCACGATCGCCGGCCAGCCCGAGCCGGTGCATGGCCTGCTCAAACCGGGCTCACGGGGATTGGCGGACCGGTGGGCTGAACCACCAGGTGATCAGCGGGCCAGCCACCGCTAGGACCAGGACGTAGCCGGTAGTCAGGGGGCCGAGGACGGCGTCGTGGACGGTCACCAGGCTGACGATGATGATCGAGAACTCGCCGCGGACGATCAGCACGCTGCCGGCTCGCAACCGGCCCCGCCGCCCTGCCCCGGCACGGGCGGCTGCGTACCAACCGGTGCCGATCTTGGTCAGCGCCGTCGCGGCGGCCAGTGCGATCGCCACCGGCAGCAGCGGCAGCAGCGAGGGCGGGGCCACGGAGATGCCGATCGCCAGGAAGAACGCCGCCGCGAACAGGTCCCGCAGCGGCGCGACCAGCGAGCGCACCCGGTCGGCCAACGGGCCGGTCAGCGCCAGCCCCACCAGGAACGCCCCGACCGCCGCCGAAGTGCCGGCCAGCTCCGCGATCGCGGCCACCACCAGCGCCAACCCGACGATCCGCAGCAGTAGCTGCTCGGTGTCGCGGTCCTCGACCAGGTGCCCGACGCGGTGCCCCCAGCGACGCGACGCGCCCAGTGCCAGCAGCAGGACACCCACCGCGACCGCGACGCTCGCCAGGCCGTGCAGCGCCGTCCCGCCGGTGGCCAGCACCGCCAGGATCGGCAGGTACACCGCCATCGCGAAGTCTTCCAGCAGCAGGATCGACAGCACCGCCGGAGTTTCCCGGTTGCCCAGCCGGTGCAGGTCGTCCAGCAGTCGGGACACGATCGTCGACGACGACACCCAGGTGATCCCGGCCAGCGCCACGATGCCAGTCAGGTCCAGCCCGAGCAGCCACCCTGCCAGCGCGCCCGGCGCGGCGTTGACAACCATGTCCAGCAGCCCGGACGGGACGTGCTGGCGCAGCGTCACGGTGAACTCCTCGATGGAGAACTCCAGGCCGAGGGTCAGCAGCAGGAGCACCACCCCGATCGACGCGCCGAGTTCCACGAAGTCGCGGGCCGCCGGGAGCGGTGCGATGCCGCCCTCGCCCACCGCCAGCCCCACCAGCAGGTACAGCGGGATCGGCGACACCCCGAAGCGCCGGGCCACCGTGCCGATCGCACCGAGCACGATCAGGACGATCCCCAGTTCCAGCAGGAGGGCGATCGAGGTGTGCACGGCAGTTCATCCCGCCAGGATGCGTTCCACTCCGGTGATGCCTTGTTGAGTGCCGATCACCACGAGGATGTCCCCGGCCAGCAACCCCTGGCTCGGTGCGGGGGAGGCGATGACCTCCTCGCCGCGCACGATCGCCACGATCGACGCGCCGGTGCGGGTGCGCGCGCGTGTTTCGCCGAGGGTGCGGCCGTCGAACTCCGAGCCCGCGGTCACCTCCACCTGACCGGCGTTGAGGCCCGGCACCTCGCGGGTCAGATCGGCGAAGCGCTCGGCGATCCGCGGGGCGCCCAGGATCTCGGTGACCGCGTCGGCCTCCTCCGCGCTGAGCCGGAACAGCATCCGGACATCGTCGGGATCATCGCCGGGGTAGGCGACGAAGTCGAAGTCGCCGCGCCGCCGAGCCACCACGCCGATGCGCTGGCCATCGGTGGTGGTGAACTCGTACCGCAGCCCGACACCGGGGAGCAGAACTTCGGTGACGTCCATGCGCTCATCATCGCGCCACCGCGTCGCACCCGCCGGGTACGCGCGATGCGGTGACGCGGGTCGCTGCCGGCGGATTCGCCGAGATGGCCGGGGTCTATCTGCGTTGCCTGCCGCTGCTGGCCACCAACGGTTCGCCAGCGCGGTGGTCGGCTTGGCGCCGGGTGCGGTCACCGACATGTATCGGGCCTAAGTGGACGGTGGGTTGGACGACGGCATCGGGCTCGTTGGCCGGGGCCGGTTTCCGGCCGGTGCTCACGGAGGCCCCCGGGGTTCCGGGGCCTCCGTGCGAAGTGGTGATCAGCGGCAGTGCCAGCGGCCTGGTGTCGACGCCCAGCTCCACGAGCCGTGGTGCCAAACGTGGTGCCGGCTCCCGTGCACCCACCAGCAGTGGCGTACCGAGTGGACTTGCATGGCGGCTGTCGCGACCGTCGAGCTGTCGGCGGCGGGTGCGGCGTTCGCGGTCGTGCCGATGGCGAACCCCCCACCGGCAAGTGCCGCCGAGATGCTGAGTGCCGCGATCGTCCTGGCGGACCTGTTACGCATGGCCGACCTTCTTCCCGAGCCTCCCGCAGCCCGCCTTCTAGGGGTGGGGTGGCCTCCCGGCTAGGCCGCGGAGGGGTTCGATTGTCGTGGTCCCGAAACCTACTGCGGGTAAATGGCCTGGATCTGGCTCTGCACCTACCCCCAAAGCCCGCAGCTTCGGTTACGCCCGCCAGGGTCGTGTCCGTCCGCCCGGCGGGACAAGAGACTTTCGACCCAAGGGGCCGAGTCGCGCTATTTCGGCGCTCGGCGTCCGGTGCCAGGGTTTCAGGATTCGAACAGGGAGTCGCCCCAGTGGCCTCCGGGTTGGGTTCCCGGCGGGCAGGCGAAGATCGCCGAGCCATTGTGCTGCAGGTACTCCATCATCGAGTCCTTTTTGGACAGGAGGCGCTGTACCGGGATGAACTGGGCGCGCGGGTCTCGGTTGAAGCACACGAAGAACAGCCCGGCGTCCAGCCGCCCGAGGCCGTCGGAGCCGTCGGTGAAGTTGTAGCCGCGGCGCAACATCCGGGCCCCGCCGTGCGTTTCGGGCGCGGCCAGTCGGATGTGCGAGTTCTCCGCGATCCGCAACTCGCCGTCCGCGCCGCGGGCCTGCAGGTCGACCCGGTCGAATTCGTCGGCTCCGCCGTGCGGGGCGCCACTGCCCTTGGTGCGGCCGACGATGGTTTCCTGCTCGCCCAGCGACGTCCGGTCCCAGGTTTCGATGTGCATCCGGATCCGCCGCGCCACCAGATAGCTGCCGCCGGACATCCACTCCGGGCCGTCGCCGGGCTGGGCCCACACGTGCCGGTCCAGCTCCGCGGTGTCCTCGGCCTTGAGGTTGTTCGTGCCGTCCTTGAAGCCGAACAGGTTGCGCGGTGTGCTCTGCGATCGCGAGGTCGTGGAGGTCCGGCCGAACCCGAGCTGCGACCAGCGCACCGCGACCTTGCCGAATCCGATGCGCGCCAGGTTGCGCACCGCGTGCACCGCCACCTGCGGATCGTTGGCGCAGGCCTGCACGCACAGGTCTCCGCCGCTGCGCGCCGGGTCGAGGGCGTCGGCGGGGAAGTGCGGCAGGTCGACCAGCGCCGGGGGACGCCGGTCGGCGAGGCCGAACCGCCCGTCGAACAGCGACGGGCCGAAACCGATGGTCAGCGTCAGCGCGGACGCGGGCAGGTCGAGGGCCTCGCCGGTGTCGCCGGGCGGTGCCTCGGCGTGCCCGGCGACCGCGCCGTGCTCGACCGTCTCCAGCCCGGCGGTCATCCGCTCTGCGGCCCGGGTCCATTCCACCAGCAGCGCGACCAGCTCCGCGCGGTCGGTCGTGGTCACGTCGAAGGCGACGAAATGCATGCGGTCCTGGGCCGGGGTGGTGATGCCCGCCTGGTGCGGGCCGTGGAAGGGCACCGTCGGTGCCTCGTCGCCGTGACTGCCCACCACGTATCCCGCCCCGGCGCCCACACCGGCCACCGCGACGCCGGCTCCGGCTAGCCCGAACAACCGGCGGCGGGAGACCCCGGTCATCGAGCCACCACGCCGGCGGTCTTGCTCAGCGGCTCGCTCAGCGCGTCCACGGCTGCCGCCAGTTCTTTGACCTGCTCCGGGGTCAGCTCGGTGTAGAGCCGGTACCCGTCGCCGACCTGGTAGCGCGCCAGCAGCGCGTCCACCGCGGCGAACTTCTCGTCCAGGGTGGCCACCAGTTGCGGGTCCTTCTCGGAAAGGACCGGGCGCAGCGCGGTGACCACCTGCTTCGCGCCATCCACGTTGGCCTTGAAGTCCCACAGGTCGGTGTGCGAGAAGATCTCCTCCTCGCCGGTGACCTTGCCGGTGGCGACCTCGTCGAGCAGCTCCTTCGCGCCGTTGGCGGCGCCCGACGGGGTCAGCTCGACGGTCCGGGTCTTCGCCACGAGCTGGTCGACGTCGGCGAGGAGCTGGTCGGCGATCGCCGGGGTGTCCGGCTGCCCTCCGGTGACCCAGAGGTCCTTCTCCAACCGGTGGAAACCGGTGAACTGCTGGCCCGGCTCTAGGTCGGCCTCCCGGCCGTCCATCCGCGGGTCTAGGTCGCCGAAGCTCTCCGCGACTGGCTCGATGCGCTCCCACGGAATCCGGGCCTGGGCGTACAGCTGTTTGGCCTGCGCCACATCGCCGGCCTTGACCGCCGCGACGAACTGGGTGGTCCTGGCCTTGAGCTCATCAGCCTGCTCGTCCACGTAGCGCTTGTAGTCGGTGACGGCCTGCGCCGCGGCGCCGCCCTGCGCGGCAGCCGTGCCGGTCACGGTGAAGTCACCGCGGATGCCGTCGCCCCGCATGCCGGGCTTGCACGCGGTCGTGTACTTACCGCCCTGCGGCACTTCGGCGACCAGCTGGCGGTTGAGGCCGGGGCCGATGTTCTCGACCTCGCTGATGATCCGGTCGCCCTCGCCGTAGAGGTAGAACTCGGTTACCTGGCTGCCCTTGTTGGTGATGTCGAAGCGGATCGTGCCGGCCGGGGCGGAGGTCGCCGACAGCGTGCAGGCGTCGTCCGAGGCGTCCACGGTGATGGCGCCGGGGGCGTCGCCAGCGGGTTGCCCGGCGCATCCGGCGGCGAGCAGGAGCGCGCCGAGCGCGGGCAGCAGGGTGCGGGCGTTGGAGGTCACTTGGCGTCTCCGGTGCGGTTTTCGACGGGCCGGGCGGCACCGAGGTGGGGGCGGAGGAAAAGGGGCAGCACGATCAAGACGTAGCCGATCCAGACGACGGCTTCGAGCACCGTGGTCTGTGGGGAGAAGTTGAAGATCCCCTTCAGCAGCGCGCCATACCAGGAGTTCGGCGGGACGTACTCGCTGACGTCGAAGGCGAGGGTGTGCATGCCGGGAAGCAGCGAGGCCTCCTGCAGGTCGTGGACGCCGTAGGCGAAGACCCCGGCGGCGACGAAGACCAGCAGCACGCCCGTGATGGTGAAGAACTTCGACAGGTTGACCTTGATCGCCCCGGCGTAGAGCAGCCAGCCGAGCAGGATCGAGATCGTGATGCCGATCAGGAACCCGACCAGCGGCGCAGCTGTGCCGCCGCCGGCGGACTGCACGCTGGAGAAGAAGAACACCGCGGTCTCCAGTCCTTCGCGCGCGACCGCCAGGAAGGCCACGGTGGCCACGGCGACCGGGCCCAGCTGCAGCGCCTCGTCGAGCTGTCCGCGCAGTTGGGCCGCCAGGGTGCGGCCGGCGCGGCGCATCCAGAAGATCATGCCGGTGACGAAGGTGACCGCGATGATCGAGGCGATCCCGCCGAAGGCCTCCTGGGCCTCGAAGCTCAACGTCGCCGCGGTGTAGGTGAGCACCGCGCCCAGCCCAACCGACAGCGCCACCGCCACGCCGACCCCGGCCCAGACCAACGGCAGCGCGCGGCGGCGTTCGGTGCGGACAAGGAATGCGACCAGAACGCTCACCACGAGCACGGCCTCCAGGCCTTCTCGCAGGCCGATCAACGCATTGCTGAATAGCATTCCATCTTCCTCTGCCGACGATCCGACGGGCACCAAGAAACTAGGTAAGCCTCACCTTGGTGTCAAATAAGTGTGAACACCATGACACCTCGGCCGCGACCAGGCTCGACGATCCATTTCGACCGGTTTGACCTGGTTCTTCAAGGAATGTCCGGAATGATCGAATGCGTTTCTGGTCGAGTCGGGCGAGGTGGCCGCGCCGACTCCGAAGATCATTTGGTCTGCCGGAATTCGATACGGTCCTTTGTGGAGTGGACTGCGGTTCCGGCAGGTCGGATCGCGGATTCCTTGATCCTTTTCGCCGAGTTTGCGTCGGTGTGCGGATTGTGGTGCGCGGGAGCATTGGGTCACGTTGCGCTCCACGGGGCGAGGAATATCGGTTAGGCTGGCGGTGGCATCGGTGGGTTTGATCACCCGCCGACGACGACCTGGCGGCGCCGGGTGGGTCGCCGGAGTGTCCCCGCTCCTCGGCCCGTCGTCCCGGCGTTCGACCGCAGAGCTGGCCGTGCCGGTCCAAGGCGCCACCTCAGACCGCGCGGCTGTCCCGGGTGGTCAAAGGGAGGGACGGCGAGAGCCGTCTCGGCCGCCCGCGTGGAAGAGCCCGCTGACCGGGAGGTCAGCGGGTTTTTTCGTTTCTCGGCGGGGCGCCGGAGGAGGCTCGGTCCCTGACCGAGACCGCGAGGTCGTCCCTGCTGGTCATGCCGACGCCGCAAGGAATCTGCTCGGCACCCAGCGATTGTTGGGCGGAATCGAGGCGGCGACAGGCGGCTCGGCGGGGGAAGGCGCACCGTACTGGATATGTCCATCGTCAAGGCCCAGCAATCAGGCGTGTTCTACCGGCGTCCGGCCCCGGAGGCCGACCCGTACGTGCGCGAAGGCAGCCACGTCGACCCCGGCCAGACCATCGCGGTGATCGAGGCGGTGAAGACCTACAACCCGGTGAAGCCGGAAACCGGCGGCACCGTGACCCGGTTCCTGCTGGACGACGGAGCCCAGGTCTGCCCAGGACAAGAAGTCGCCGAAGTGACCGACTGAATGCCCCACGCGGTTGATCTTGACTCGCTCGCAAGCCCTATCATGGCCGCGCAGTGGTGGGAGGCGGGAGGACCGTGCGCGGGGTCGACTATTACGAGCTGCTGGGCGTGAACCGCGACGCGACGGCAGCCGAGATCAAGTCCGCCTACCGGTCGCTGGCGCGCAGCATGCACCCCGATGTCGGCGGCACCGCGGGAACCTTCCGGTTGCTGCAGGAGGCCTACGAGACGCTCAACGACCCGGTGCGCCGCGCCAGCTACGACCGCGCGGACGAACCGGCTCACCGCCCGCGGTCGGCGCAACGGCGCAGGCGGCGGCATTTCGGCGAAGACCCGGCATACGTGCCCAAGATGCCGCGGCTGCGCTTGGACGACCTCCCGTGGTGGGATGCCGTCGGTCCGGACACCCGGGTCCGCTACCTGCCGGTCACCGGCCCGGACCGCGCGCCGACGCTGGCGCTGGTTGGCGGCTGGTCGCTGCTGCTGCTGGCCGGGTTCGCCGTCGAGCTCAGCACCATGCTGCTGGCCGCGTGGCTCTCCCTGCTGGTGGCCTCCGGCGTGGTGATAGTGCTGCTGCTGCGGCGGCACATCCGGGCGCACCGGATCGACCGGTCGTTCACCGCGGAGTTCGGCGGCCGCCGGATCTTCGGCCTGCCAGACGGGCAGGACGAGCGGGCCCGGCGGCTGACCGCCGAGCTCTGCGCGAAGTACCTGACCCGGCTGCCGGGCGTGCGGGTGTTCCACGGACTGGCGTGGCCGGACTCGGTGTTCGAGGACGTGCACCACGCGGTGCTGTGCGGGCGACGGCTGGTGCTGGTGGAGTCCAAGAGCTGGCTGCCCGGCCACTACACCTCCGACGAGACGGGCGCGTTGTGGCGCAACGGCCATCCATTCCGCGGCGGCACGACCAGCTTGCCGGACGGCATCGCCGCTTTCGAGGAGCTGCTGCCCGGTGTCGAGATCTGCGGTGTGGTGCTGATCTACCCCAGCCGCGCCGGTGACGTCACGACGGTGGAGCAGGATGGCGACCCGGTTTCCCCGATGACTCCAACGCAATTCGTCCGCGACATCGGGCGCTGGCTCGCGCAGGACGCGGCATCGGTGGACCGCGAGGTGTTCACGGCGGTGCTGGACCAGGTCGTGAGGGACTGACCCGGCGCGACTCCTTCCGGCGGTGCCGATGAGTTCTCGCGCCGCCGCTTGTCGATACGGGTAGTCGAAAACACCAACGACGTGGAAAGGGCGCAACGCCATGACTACCAGTTCGAATGCGGCGGTTTCCCAACGGCGGGGCGTGCACGTGGCGCTGTGGGTGCTCCAGGCCCTGCTCGCGGCGTTCTTCGTCTTCGCCGCGGTCCCGAAGCTCCTCGGCGACCCGACGGCGGTCCAGATGTTCGACGTGATCGGGGTCGGGCAGTGGTTCCGCTACTTGACCGGCACTCTCGAACTGCTGGGTGCCATCGGCCTGCTCGTGCCGCGGCTGGCCGGGCTGGCCGCGCTCGGCCTCGCCGGTGTCATGATCGGTGCGACGATCACCCAGGTGTTCGCGTTCCACGCTCCGGGCATGGCGCTAATGCCGCTCGTCCTGGTGGTGGTGTTCCTGGCGGTCGCCTGGGGACGCCGCGCGTCGATCCCGTTCCTGGCCGGTCGCTGACCAGCCACCTCCTGCCGGTGGAACTCGATGTTCCCGACCTCGGCCCGCAGGTCGGCCGGTTCAGCAGGCATCCTCATCCGATCGCCGACGGCGAGTTCTGCGGGCCGACCGCCGGAACGCGGCGGTCGGCCCGACTGTCCCGGGGCAGCGAGACCCCTCGGTTCAACGCTCGAACAGCAGGGAGTCCAGCCTCGGCGCAGACCTGGGGTTCGGCGACCTTGCGGATGGCCAGCAGGGTTCCCTCCGCGTAGGGGGCCGGGGTGGTTCCCGGGTCGTGCCGCATGGTCAGCTTCTCTCCCGCCTTGCCGAACACGCTCTCCGTGGTGACCACGAAACCGGGTAGGCGCACCGAGTGGATCCTGGTTCCCGCCACCTCCGTACCGTGCGCTTCGTCCGGGCCGTGCAGGTCCGAGAGCGGCACCGCGGAGTCGGGCCTGCGGACCTCGCCGAGGATTTCGGCCAGCTCGCGCGCCGTGCCGCTCGGAACGTCCGGCTTGGTTGCGGAGGCGAAGTCGATGATCTCCCACTGGCCGAGGTGCTTTGCGGCCATCGCCGCGGCGCGCTGCAGCACGGCCGCCATGACCGAGTAGTTGCCCGCGGCGACCACGCCGACCCCCGCGGTCGCCGGGCCAGGCGGTCGAGTTCCCCGTAATCGTCTGCGGACAGGCCGCTGGAGCCGATCACCTGGAGCAGACGCTGGGCACGGTGCTGGTCGAACGCAGCACGAGCAGCCTGCGCCTGACCGATGCCGGGCAGTGGCTTCGCTGGCACGCCCACCAGATCCTCAACCACCTCCACGACGCGGTCGCGGAAGCCGCCGCAGGACCCCGCTCGCTGCGAGTGGGCTTCGCGTGGGCGGCGCTCGGCCGCCACACCGTGCCGCTGCTGCGCCAATGGCACCGCGAACATCCGGACGTGCCGCTGCAGATGCGCCGCGTCAACGATCGCGGGGCATTGTCGCCGCTGCCGTGTGAGGCCAGTTCGACGCACCTCAAAAGGTTTCGCGCAGTTGGGGTGATGCGTTGGGGCCTTGGCGGGTGGCCGTCGTCCTCGATACCTTGTCGATCTTCGCCGGGGCCGGCGCCGCGAGCGCCCGGCGGCGTGACCGTGTGCGATCAGCCCGGCCGGGCGCGAGGATGGGCCGGTCGGGGTCTGCCGGACGAAGGGGTACCAGCGTGACGAATCCGCACCAGAACGTCAGTTTCGCCAGCAACGGGCGCACCGCGCACGGTTACCTGGCGACGCCGTCCGGTTCGGGCCCCGGTGTGGTGGTGATTCAGGAGTGGTGGGGGCTCACGGACCACGTCGCTGATGTCGCGAACCGGCTGGCGGCCGAGGGGTTCGTAGCGCTCGCCCCGGATCTCTACGGAGGGCACACCACGCACGACACCGCTGAAGCCGCGCGGCTGATGAAGGAGCTGCCCGTGGACCAGGCGGCGCGGGACCTCTCCGGTGCGGTCGACTACCTGCTGGCGCACGATTCGGTGACGAGTCCAGCCGTCGGAGTCGTCGGGTTCTGCA
Source organism: Saccharopolyspora sp. NPDC000995 (assembly GCF_053599315.1). Lineage (NCBI taxonomy): Bacteria > Bacillati > Actinomycetota > Actinomycetes > Pseudonocardiales > Pseudonocardiaceae > Saccharopolyspora > Saccharopolyspora sp. NPDC000995. The sequence goes on along the minus strand of NZ_JBSFLZ010000094.1, from coordinate 5,593 downwards.
TGGGCGGCAAGTTCGCGATCGTGCTCGCCGCGCAGCAGGGCGACCGGGTAGGCGCCGTGGTGCCCTTCTACGGGATGCCTCCGGCGGCGGACACGGACTTCTCCGGCCTGACGGCGCCGATGCTGTGCCACTTCGGTGAATACGACCGCAGCATCGGCATGGACGCGGTCGCTGAACTGCGCGACAAGATCCAGCAGCAGTCCGACGTTCGTCCGCAGATCCACCTCTACCCGGCGGGGCACGCGTTTTTCAACGATCAGAACCCGGCGGCCTACCACGAAGATTCGGCACGCACGGCCTGGCCCCGAACCCTCGACTTCCTCCGCCGCCACCTGACTTGACGGCGGATTCGCGTGGGCTTGCAGCGCCGTCACTGCTCACCGGCGAAGCGAGCGGGTTTCAACGTCGGCAGGTCGGACTTGCCGACCAGGCGTCGCGATCACCACCGCATCGACCTCGACGGCGCCGTCGGCGAGCTCGACGTGAACCCACCATCCACTTCGGACGCTCTGCTGATCGCCGCCGGGCAGCGCAGTTCGGCGTGGTGGTCCCGGGCCTCCCCCCACAGCCGTGCGACCAGCAGGGCCGGGATGACGTGGCCTTCGGTGGGTAGTGGGCGATTTCCCTGACACTTGGCGGTACGCGCGAGTCGGGGACCAGCTCGCGGGCTCGTTGCGGGGTGATCCAGTCGACGGGGTAGTCGCGGCCGGTGAGCTCGGCGACCGAAGCGGACAGCCGCTCGGCTCCCGCCCCGTCCTCGGCCCATTCCAGATTTCCGGTGCGGGTCAGCCAGTTCGGCGTCGCGCCGCCGGTCTCGGCGAGCGCGGCGTGCGCGGGCGACGTTCAGGTCGTGGTAGGGGCGCGGGTTCTTGTTGTGCGAGTTGGTCCAGGCGAACGACGGGTTCTCATCAACGTCGAACTTCAGCCGCAGCAGCTGGTTGACCGGCGCGTCGTCGGCAACACCCGGGAGCTCGACGTCGGCGTCCTCGGCGGGCACCACGCTCGCCGAGAACTGCTGCCGCAGTTCGGCCTCGGTGGGCAGCCGGGCGCCGGGTGGCAGTGCGCCGGAGCGGATCCGCCATTCGAGCTCGGTGCGGATGCCCAGGCACGCCGGGGTCGCTGAGCACCCGCAGCTGGCCGCCCGCGAGCGCTTGCGCGAGGTCGACTTGCCCGCCGGACCGCTGCGCACCCTGCTGCCGCCGGTCACCGTCGCGGGCCGCGAGCCGCGGATGGACCCGATCCCGGAGGTCGGTCAGCGCGACGCGAACTCGCCGAACTCGCCGAAGTCCCGCGCGGAACCCCGGGCTGGCGGCTCAGGGGCGTGCCGAGCGCTGCTGTTCGGCTGGTGGATCGTTCATCGTGGCGCGAAGCCGGTTGAGGAAGTCCTCGAATCGGTCGAGCTGCTCCGGCGGGTACTGCGCAACCAGGGCTCTGAGGCCGTCACCGAAAGGTCCGAAGAACTCGCGAGCAGGTTTCTCGATTCGTGGACTGCTGCGCAGTGTGACCTTGCGCCGGTCGGCGTGCTCGCGGGTGCGGACGATGTGCCCGAGCTTCTCCAAGCGGTTCAGCAGGTTGGTGGTCGCGCCCGTCGTCAGTGCGAGGCGCTCGCTGAGGCGGGTCGGCGACAGCGGGGTTCCCTTGTCCTCGGCGTAGAGGATTTCCGCCAGGGCGGCGGCATCGGTCGCGTGCAGCCCGAGCCAGGCCGCGAAGCGGCCGGTGAGTTCGGTGTAGTTCGCGCCGAAACCGCGGAGGCTGTCCAGGAGCCGCGCGCTCCGTGCCGCGACGTCGCTTGGCTGCCGCGCCTCATCCATCGCTCGTTCGATCTCCTGCGTCGCTGGTGCCCGGTGTCTACCGTGCACGTTGGCAATCTATCGTCACTCAATCTAGCTTCATAATGAAGTATTTTTTTGATGAAGCTGTTGGTGGCTGCTCTGCCGCAGGTCCGCCACCTCGCGGGCTACCCGACGTCCGACGAAACCCGGTGAAGCCACTCCGCATCCCAGGACCTCATGGAGAGCCCGATGTGCAACGCACCTTACGTTGATGGTGTCGACCCGTTCGCTTCCACCGCTCGCGGTCTCGACGAGCCGGATCCCGCGCGTGCGGCGCTGCGCTCGGCCGGCCCGATCGTCCAGGTGAACGCGCCTGCGGGGGGACGGGCGTGGATCGTGACCGACGAGGCTCTGGCACGTGCCGTTCTCGTCGACCCACGGATCGTCAAGGACCCCGCACTCGCGCCCCTGAACTGGGACCGGCAGCGCGCTGGCCTCGAACCGACCGCCGCCGAACAGCCATCCCTCACCACCCTCGACGGGCCGGAGCACGCCGAGTTGCGGCGCGCGCACGCCCCGCTGTTCGCCGCTAAGCGGCTCCGCGAACACTCCGACCGGATCCACGCGTTCGCCCGGGAGCTGCTCACCGAGCTCGCCGCCGATGGCGGGAACGTCGACCTGGCCGCGGACTCCACCAGCCGCTACCCGCTCACCGTCCTGCTGGACCTTCTCGGCGTTCCCCTCGACCACCTCGACCGGGCAACCGATGCCTGCCGGCAGATGTTCAGTGCCGACCCGGGCGTGCGAGGGAGGGCGATCGCCGCGATCGCCGCGCTCGCGGGGGACGGACTCCGCGACGACAGCCGGGGGTTCGCCGCCGAGCTGCGCGACCGGGTTCCGCCGGAGACCACTCGGGATCAGTTGCACTACCACCTGTTCGGATTGATCTTCGCCGGAACGCTCACCACCGACGCCGCCCTCGGTTTCGTGATCGCGCGGCTGCTCGCGGGCGGATCGCACCGGATCCCGGCCGACGAGGAGTCGATCGACGAATCGGTCCGCGACACGCTGCGGCTGCACCCGCCCGCGACCTTCACGCTCTGGCGGTTTACCACCGCGGAGGTCGAACTGGCCGGCGTACGGCTGCCCGCCCGAGCGCCGGTGCTCATCGACATCCTGGGGATCAACACCGCTGCGGACCGCAGGTCCGGGCAAGACCTGTCCTTCGGCGCCGGACCGCACTACTGCATCGGCGCCCAGCTCGCCCAACTCGAACTCCGCGCGGTGGCCGCGGTGCTGCGCACCGACTTCCCCGACGCCCGCCTCGCGGTCCCGTTCGGCGAACTCCAGCAGACCGCCATCGGCGGCCTTCAGGGAAGCCGGCTGGTCGAGCTCCCGGTCTCGCTGCACGGCTGAGCGCATCGCCGGCCTTGATATGCGACAAACGCGCCGTTTCCCGGCTGAAACGGCGCCGTTCTCGGTTGAGGCGGGGTCAGATGTGGCGCCGCCGTTGATCTCCTGCAGCTTGGCGTTCCACACGTCATTGCACAGCGCCGCGGTCATGTCGGTGCGGATCAGGCCCGGCTGCACCGCGTTGACCCGCACGCCCCTGTGCGCGACCTCCTTGGCGACGGCCATGGTCAAACCGACGATGCCCGCCTTCGCCGCCCTGTAGCTCGTCTGGCCGATCATGGCGACCTTGCCTGAGATCGACGAGATTATTCGCGATCGATCCGCTGCCCTGCTCGCACATCACCGCCGCAGCCGCCCTGGTGCCCCGCCAGACGCCCTTGAAGGGCACGTCCAGCACCGCCTCGAAGTCGGCCAGCGCCATCTTGCGCATCGTGGCGTCGCGGGTGATGACCGCGACCTTGTCCTATGCAACATTTGGCAAACCCTGATGCTGGGGCGCGTCCGGGTCTTCCCCGCCCGATGCGCCCGGACGTGCCGCCTGGGGTCGTGCGGAACAAAACATCGTCCACAGTGGATAAATCTGCGGGTTTCCGGTCTTGGCAGGGAAAACGGACACTCGTGCGAAGTGTGGTGCAGTGCACGTGCGTTTCCCGTAACTCTACGTCGGCTTGCGGCGACAGACCTGTTGAACGAGTATTCATCGATGATCTTGGTTTTGACTCTGGCTGTACAGAACTGAACAAGGAGGTCTTTCGTGGCTGCCGACCGACCGGAGAGTCGGGCATGGTGGATCTGGAGCGCGGCGGTGGTCGCCTACCTCGCCGCGGTATTTCACAGGGGCAGCTTGGGGGTCGCCGGACCGCAGGCGCTCGACCGGTTCGACGTCGGGCCGGCCGCGCTGAGCGCGTTCACGGTACTGCAGGTCGGCATCTACGCCGGCATGCAGATTCCCACCGGATTGCTGGTGGACCGCTTCGGTTCCCGAAGGGTGATCACCGTCGCGGTGGTCTTGCTGGGTGCCGGGCAAATTCTTTTCGCGCTCGCCGATTCGTATTCGATGGGTCTGCTTGCACGCGCGGTGCTGGGCCTTGGCGATGCGTTGATGTGGGTCAGCATCCTGCGGCTGGTGGCGGCGCACTTCTCCGCCCGCCGTTACGCACTGGTGGCAACGGTGTCCAGCGCATTGGGGGCGCTGGGCGGTGTTGCGGCCACGTTCCCGCTCGCGCTGGCACTGCAGAACATGGGCTGGACGGCGACGTTCCTGCTGGTGGGCGCGTTGACGCTCGGCTACGCGGCGGTGACCGCAACGGTCGTGCGGGACGCCTCGCTCGGCGGATTGCAACCGCGCAGCAGTGGTGCGGTCTTCCAGCAGGTGCGGGACGCGTGGTCGGTGCCGGGCACGCGGCTGGCGTTCTGGGCGCACTTCTGCACGATGTTCGTCTCGGGTGCGCTGACCCTGCTGTGGGGTTTCCCGTACCTCGTGAACGGGCTGGGCGTGCCGGCCTCGACGGCTAGCGTGCTGCTGAGCCTGCTGATCATCGGGCAGGTCGTCGGCGGGCCCGTGGTGGGTGCGCTGATCGGTTGCCGCCCGGAATGCCGGATGTGGATCGTGATGGGCTACCTGCTGCTCAACGCCCTGTCCTGGGTGGTGCTGCTGGGCTGGCCGGAGGGGCGCCCGCCGCTGGCGGTGATCGCGGCCGTGTTCCTGGTCTTTGCCCTGGGCGGCCCGGTGTCGGCGGTGGCGTTCGCCCTGGTGCGGGACTACAACCCGGTCCGCCAGGTCGGGACGGCGACCGGCGTGGCGAACGCGGGCGGCCACTCCGCGACGGCGCTCGGCGTCCTGCTCGTGGGCGTGGTCCTCGACCTGGCGCAGGGCATGCCGGGCGGCTCGGAGTACCGGTTGGCGATGCTGGCGTTGGTGGCGATGCTGCTGTTCGGCGCCTTCCGAACGGCGGTCTGGTGGCGCCGGGCCCGAGCGGAGGTGTTCGCGGCGGAGGCCCGAGGCGAAGGTGTGCCGGTGGTCCTGACCCGCCACCGCTGGGACCTCGACCTGCCCCGCGCGACCGTCAACGCCTGACCCCGATCACGGGACGGGCGAAGGGCTCCTTCGAGTAACTCACTTGCCCGCAGGCGCCCTTCGCCTATTTCGAACCCCTTGGTGCGCAATCGGATTCGGTCGGGTTGAAGACCGCTGCATCGTGTGGTAGCCGATCGGGCCGCTGGTGTCGTGGAAACCGCACCGTCCGCATCGTCCGCCGCCGGATCACCGACCCGGCGGCCTTTTCCCCCTGACCAGCAAAAACGATCTTCAGCCGCCGTCGCCGCCAACATCACAGCCACACGCAACCTCAACCCACGCCGCCGACACCGCAGCTATCCCCGCGTGATCAAACGCGGCCGCCACAACG
>NZ_JBSFLZ010000093.1:0-29871 GCF_053599315.1 Saccharopolyspora sp. NPDC000995 | reverse complement strand
CGCCCCCCACCACTCATCGGCATATCCCACGCTCACGCCAAAGTGATCATTTCGGCTACTACCGCCCCCACAGTGACCGACTCGCTTATTTGAGGACTAGGTCGCCCGGCAGTGCGAAGCCGGTGCCGAGGAGCACCTGGCCGGAGACGAGCCGGACCAGCGATGCGGCGAGGGGTTCGTCCGCGGTCAGGTCTGCCATGTCGCGTCTCCTCATCTGCACGGCGGCTCGTCGCTCACGCCTTCGGGGAGCAGGTTCCGTTCCTCGACGGTGAACTCCCGGTCCGAGATCCGGCACAGGTTGCGGAACCAGAACTCCGGGTCGAGCGGGATCGATTCCTGGTGACCGGGCAGTCGGTCGAGGACGAAATCGCCTCGCCCCACCGCCTGCTGCTCCACTTGCGATCCCAGCTTCATCGAGGCCACCATGCGGCGTTCGCCCCAGTTCCAGACCTGCACCGCGGTGACGTCCTTGGCGAACAAGTACGGCCCGGACATCCCGATGAGCCTCACAGGGCCCGGGGCGATCAGCGGCGTGATCTCATCCATCTTGATCAGGTCGACCAGCCGGATCGAGTTGTTCGCCCGGTCCGTCATCGCGGCAACGGAGCCGTCGGCGGATACGACCAGGTCGGTGACCCCGAGCCGGAACGCGTGCGCCTGCGTTCTGGTCCGCAGGTCCCACACCGAGAGGCCGTCGCTGGTCTGCGCCAGCAGCTGGTCCGGATTTCCCGGGCGGAGCGCGATCTTCGGGCCACCTGGCAGCGACTCCCATGCCGGCGGCACGTCGAGCTCCACCGGCGGCGCGGTCTGCGTGCCCGTCCGCGGATCCCAGAACGACAAGACGCCCAGATGTCCCACCAGCACGCGCCCGTCCGGGGCGGCTGTCAGCGACGCCGCCGCGTGCCGGTATGTCTCGTCGCCGTCGCGTCCTGCGGGGGAGGGCATCCGTACCTCGCGCTCCAGCACCAATCCCGCCGTGCGGTAGATGCGGAGCGCTCGACCGGCCACCACCAAGATCCGCTCCCCGGAGGCGTCGAAGGCCAGCCCGTCCGGCTTCTTCGGCAACGGCTGGCGGTTCAGCAGCGCGCCGCGCTCGTCCAGCAGCGTCAACCCGGTTTCGTCACCGCTGCCGACGTAGACGTAGGTGATTAACGACCTGCCGTCCGGGCTGAGGGAGCTCGAATCGGGGTCGACCTTCGGCGGTTTGGCACCGCTCGCGCTGGTGGGGAGCGAACCCACCTGCACCGCGCCGTTGCGGGCCGACACTGCGGTGAATGCGCCGCCCGGGCCCGGGATCAGCACCGGGTTCGGGTCGTAGGGGGCACCCCACGAAACGGGGACCGATGAGTTCCCGAAGGCCAGCAGGGCTCCGGTTCTCCAGTGCAGGGCATGTGTCAGACGCGCGCCGTTCGGGTCGTTGTCGAGCAGCAGGTACTGCCCGGTCGCATCGGGGTAGATCGCGCAGCCCGGGTCGGGGAACTGCCCGGTGACCGCACCGGTGAACGAATCGTGGATGACCAGCGTGTCGTCGCTGCAGGTCACCGCATGCGTTCCGGCGTCGAGGACGGCGGTTTCCGCGTTCGCGCCCTCGCCCGCCGGGAACGCGCGGATCTCGGCGCCGGTCGCCAGGTCGCGCACCACCGGCTCGTACACGTGCGCACCACCCAGGCGACGTCCGCGGTACTCGATGAGCACCAGCGACCGGCCGTCCGGCGCCGGGTAAGCGTCCGTGACCGGCTGGTTCCCGTTCCAGGCGTAGGTCAGCGGGTTCGGGATCTCCTGCCCGCTGTCGAGGTCCCAGACTCGCACCTGCTTCGGGGAGCCGACGGGTGTCCAGTCGTCCGGCCTGGCTGCGAGGAAGCGGCCGTTCGCGCTGAACGCGGGGGAGTCGGCCACCAGTTGCGGATCCAGGACCATCGGATCGCCATCGGGGCGGCCGAGATCCCACACCCGCAGGCCGGGTTCCGGGCCGGAAGCGGCTAACCGCCGCCCATCCGGGCTCAGGGCGAACTCGCCGTCCGCTGTCACCGGTATCTCGCGGCGAGCGCCGTCGGGGTCCGGCAGGTTCCACCACGCGGTCAGGCGCCCGGTGGGCTCGCGCGGTACCAGCACCGCGACCCGGCCATCCGCGCTGGCGTGAATTTCCCTGATATCGCGAAAAGGTTCTTGGTCCAGCACGTGGTCCACGCCGCGCCAGTACAACCGCTGTTGGAGCAGGGCGCCGTCGGCATCGACGCTGTCGGCCTTTTCCTTCCAGGCCGCGAGCGCCAATTGCAGCGCTTCCAGCGGGTTCACTTCGGTCGCGCGATTCGAGGCCTGCGCGAGCGAAGCGGCGTTGATGAACCGCAGCCGGTCGCCGAGCTCGGCGTTGTTCCCGACCACCACCGCGGTCAGGACCGCCGCGACCAGCGTCAAGGTCACCGACACCGCCGTGATGGTGCGCCACCGGTTCTGGGCTCGCCGTTGGGCCGCGGCACTGCGGCGGATGAATCGCTGCTGGTGCTCGAGGATGTCGTCGGCACGCGCCCGCAACCAGTCCGCAGCCTCGCTTAGCGGTGCGTTGCGCAGCAGCCCTCCGGCATCCTGGATCTGCTGGAGCTTCGCTTGCCAGGAAAGGAAATCCGCGTCCGCGGCGAGCCAGCCGCGCAGCTCGGACCACCGCTCGATCAGGGCTTGGTGCGTCAGGTTGACCGTCTGGTCCTGGATCAGCACCAGGCGCTTGGCCGCGAGGTCGTGGGCGACTTCCCGGAGTTCGGGGTCGAGGTCGCCGAGGCTGACGCTGCGACGGGCGTAGCCGCCTTCGCCGTCGGGGCGGGTCAGCCGGACGAGCAGCCGCTTGGCCTGCGCTGCGGCTGCTGGCCGAAAGGTGGCGAGGGCGGAATCGGCGTGCTTGCTCAACGCCCCGGGTAATCGGCCGAGTTCTTGGTACGCCGCGTGGGTCAGCCAGCCGCCGTGCCGGTGGTCCCAGAGCTGCTTGAGTAGTTCGGAGAGCAGCGGGAGCGTGCCGTGCTCCGGCGGGGAGTCGTGCAGGATGGCGTCCACCAGGCCCACTTCGAAGGCGATTCCGCCGATTTCCGCCGCGGGACGGGTGATCGCCTCGCGCAGGCTTTCGCGCTGCATCGGTTCGAGCAGCCAGACGGCCTGGTTGAGCTTCTTGCGGGTCTCCGCCGTCGTCAGGTCGTCCAAGGACCTGGACCGCAACGTCAGCACGACGCGCAGCGGCGCTGGTCGTCCTGTCTGGACCGGGAGCGCGGCGACCCGTTCGATGATCTGCCCGAGCCGAACGCGGGCGGCTTCGGGGTCGGCGGCGACCGCTTCCTCGAACTGGTCGAGGAACAGCACCGTGCCGCCGCCGGCAACCGGGACCGAGTCGATGGGATCACCGGCGTTCAGTTCGGCGATCGTGGCGCCCATCTGCTGCAGCCGGGGCAGCAGACCCGCTCGGACCAGCGACGACTTGCCGGATCCGGACGGCCCGGCGATGGCGATCATGTCCTGCTCGGCGAGCAGTTCCAGCAGCTCCTCGACTTCGTCGTCGCGGCCGTGGAACAGGGCGGCGTCCTTTTCCCGGAACGGCCGCAATCCCCGGTACGGGTTGCGGTCCGGGGTCGTCCAGGCATCGCCGAGCGCTGTCGTCGGTACCAGGTGGGCCGTGGTCCCGCTGCGGGCCGAGGTGGTCGCGACCATGCCGACGACGCCGCGCAGCGCCGCGTCCCACACCGGGGCTCCGCTGAAGCCCGGTTCGATGCGCCAGTGGTCCGGGTCGACCGCCATCTGGATGCGGCCCGCACCCTGTGCGCCGACCAGGCGGCCGGTCACCCAGATCCCGTCCGGCATGTCGTGCGGGAAGCCGAAGGTCCGGAAGCGGTGGTCGCGGACGTCGCCGGTGATCCGGGCCGGAACCGGCAGCGCTCCCGGTGGTGCGTCCGCCAGTCGCAGGATCGCGACGTCCAGGTCGTCGTCCTGCGACAGCACTTCGACGGCGTGATCGTGGCTGCGCAGCAACGGGAAATCGGCTACTGGCGTCGCTTCGCCGACCACGTGGGCGCAGGTGGCGACCACGCCCGGTGCGATCATGAACCCCGCGCCCAGGACGGTCCGGCCCACGCGGAGCCGGACCACCGCAGGGTCGAGCGGATCGGCCGCCAGGCCGGTCATTTGCTGGACTTGGAGTCGCTCCACTCGACGGAAACGTTGAAGTTGGCCTCGCCCGTCGACTTGGCGACCGCGAGGTTGGCTTCCCCGGTGACCTTGATGCCGAACTGCACGCTGATCTTCGACGGCGGCTGTTCCATCGCGCGCAGCTCGCCGAGCACCGCCTCGGCGGCGGACCGGATGTTGCCCATAGCCTTCTGCACGGTCTCGGAGGCCTGCACGACCTTCCCGGCGCCGCCGACCGGGATCGCCCCCTGACCGTCTGCGGCCTCGATGAGCAGTTCGCCGCCGTCGTCCAGCGGCATCTTGACGAGCTGCGCCATGACTCGGAACTCCCGGACTCGTACCTGCGGATTTGATCGAAGTTAGCCGAAGATCGCCCGCTGGTGGGTGAAGTTCCGGCAACTCCCCGCAGGACCCTCGTTCGGGTGACGCCCATCCGTGTCTTGGGTCTTCCCGCTCGGGGTAGTCCCTGGTCGGCATGCAGATGGATTTCGCGCGTCTTCCACCCGGAGGTGGTCAACGATGAAAGCAGTCGTATACCAGGAACCCTTCTCAGTCGCGATCAACGAGGTGGACCGGCCGACGATCGAGCACCCCAACGACGTGATCGTGCGCATTACTTCGACCGCCATCTGCGGCTCCGACCTGCACATGTACGAGGGCCGAACGGCTGCCGAACCTGGCATCGTGTTCGGGCACGAGAACATGGGCATCATCGAGGAGGTCGGCTCCGGCGTGACCAGCCTCAACCGCGGCGACCGGGTCGTGATGCCGTTCAACGTGGCCTGCGGGTTCTGTAAGAACTGCATGGCGGGCAACACCGGGTTCTGCCTGACCGTCAACCCCGGCTTCGCCGGCGGCGCCTACGGCTACGTCGCGATGGGGCCCTACACCGGCGGGCAGGCCGAATTTTTGCGGGTACCGTTCGCCGACTTCAACTGCCTGAAGCTGCCGGCCGACGGCAGCCACGAGGCCGACTTCGTGCTGCTGGCCGACATCTTCCCGACCGGCTACCACGGCTGCGAGCTCGCCCAGGTCTCGCCGGGCGAGAGCGTCGTCGTCTACGGAGCCGGACCAGTCGGGCTGATGGCGGCCTACTCGGCGCTGCTGCGCGGCGCGGCGAGGGTGTTCTGCGTCGACCGCGTGCCGGAGCGGCTGGCGAAGGCGGAGGAGATCGGGGCCATCCCGATCGATTTCTCCAAGGGCGACCCGGTCGAGATGATCAAGGAGCAGACCAGTGGGGAGGGCACCGACAAGGGCGTCGACGCGGTCGGCTACCAGGCGCAGGTCGGCGACGGCTCGAAGGAGGAACCGGCCGTCGTGCTGAATTCGCTGATCGATACCGTGCGCGCGACCGGCCGGCTGGGCGTGCCGGGCCTGTACGTGCCGTCGGACCCCGGCGGACCGAACGAGGAGGCGAAGAAGGGGATGCTGCTCGTCTCGATAGGCCGGATGTTCGAGAAGGGCCAGGTCATCGGCACCGGGCAGTGCAACGTGAAGCGCTACAACCGGCAGCTGCGGGACATGATCATCGCGGGCCGCGCGAAGCCCAGCTTCGTCGTCTCCCACGAGCTGTCCCTATCCGAGGCGCCGGACGCCTACCGGAAGTTCGACCAACGCATCGAGGGCTACACCAAGGTTGTCCTGCACCCGTGAGCAGGACGCGGTGAAGGGCACCTCCGAGTAACTCGGTTGCCGGTTCAGGCCCGGTTGCCCAGAGGTGCTCTGCACTCCTGGTCGCAGACGCCGTCGAGCCCGGTACGCACCATGTCGAAGGCGCACTCGGCCGCGGCGAGGTTTCGGGTAGAGGGCGTCGGGCGTTCGGCCGCTGGAGCGCGAGAGGATCGACAACACCGTCGACCTGGTCGCGCTCGGGGAACGAGGAGTTGATCTCGAAGGAGGTCGCCGAGTACTTCGAGGCCGGCGCTACCGGACTCGTCTACGCCCAGACCGCGATCGGTTCAGTGGAGGACGAGTGCCGGAGCTGGGAACTGCTCGGGAAGCTGGCCTCGAACCACGCCCCGAGCTATCGGTTGGGCGTGCAGTTTCAATGAGATTGAACTGCGCACCCGCTGCGGCTTTCAGCGGTCGAGGACCGTGCGGAGGGCTTTTGCCAGGTCGGCGGCGGTGCCAGGCCCTTGGCTGCGCCAGGCGATGAAGTGGTCCGGGCGGACCAGCACGGCCCCGTCCGCGCCGACCCCGTACGGCCCGGTCCAGTCGCCGGTGACTTCACCACCGATCAGTTGCGGCTTCAGCCGCACTGCCAGGGTGGCCGCGACCTCATAAGCGGCCCTGACCCACGCATCGGATCCGGTCAGCAGCACGAAGCTCCTGCCGAACAAGTCGATCGTGGACAGCTCTCCGTCAGATGTGGACAGTCGTACGTGCGGGGCGCGAGCCCGGTCGGCCCGTCGGACGGGGCGCATCCTCCAGGAGTTCGCCCCCGTCGCCGGGCTCCCGGACGACCGCGCTGTTGTGCCGGTAGCCGAATAGCAGCACTGCCGGGTCTTCGATCGGCGGCGCGTCTCCTTCTCGGGCGAGGAACGGTGTTCGTGTTACGAACGCTGTTCTTATAATCGAAGAAGCAGCCCACTGCCTCGGGCGTGTCGGGCCACGGCGAACCGTCGACTGTGGACAACCCGAAATTTACAATTGAATCCGATCGGCGGTTTCAATGAGCGTTTCCATCCTGGTCGATCCGCAGCCGCGGCGCTGGAAGTCCGGCGGCACGGGGACTGCCGGTGGCGGCGTAGTCGCCTTGGCCCACCCTTGCAGCCTGCACCGCCGAGTGTCCTCAACGGCCTTCTCGCGATGGCAGCCCGGACGCCGCGTAGTGGTTCATTCACAATGGAAAACGCCAACGGAAATTGCTGACGGTGACGGCGGGTTGGCACCCGGCTTGCTGCGGTCGGGTGCGACCGGGGACACGTCGTTGAGCAGCGACAACGTGCCTCCTGGGGTTGGCGGTTACTGTTGTCGGTCATGGATGTACGGGTCGTGGACCATCCCCTGGTGAAAGCAAGGCTGTCCACAATGCGTGATGCTCGCACCAACAGCGCCGCGTTCCGCGCCGCGTTGCAAGAGCTGACGCTGATGCTCATCTACGAGGCGACGCGGGGCGCCGAAGTCGCGGTGGAGCCCATCCACACGCCCGTGGCGCGCACCAACGGCTTCCGGCTGGCGAACCCGCCGCTGCTGGTTCCTGTGCTGCGGGCCGGTCTCGGCATGGCCGACCAGGCGCACCGGCTGATCCCGGAGGCTCAGATGGGCTTCGTCGGCCTCGCCAGGGACGAGACGACCCTGCAGCCCACGCCGTACCTGGAGTCGCTGCCCGCCGATCTCGCCGGGCGCCCGGTGTTCGTGCTGGACCCTATGCTGGCCACCGGCGGCTCGATGGTGCACACGATCAGCCTGCTGGCCGACCGCGGCGCCACCGACGTCACGGCGATCTGCACGCTGGCCGCACCGGAGGGCGTGCGCCGACTCGAGGAGTCCGGGCTGCCGGTGCGGGTGGTGACCGCGAGTGTCGACGAGCGGCTCAACGAGTCGGGTTACATCGTCCCGGGCCTCGGCGACGCGGGTGACCGTGAGTACGGCGCGGTCTGACGGCTCCAAGATCGCGCGGTGGATGAGCGTTCCCGATTTTGCCCGAAGCGGGAACGCCTTTGCCGCGTCGCAGCGGGAATTTCCCGATTTCCCTGGGGCTGGGTGCCCTGGAGGTGCCCGGCGCGTCGGGTCGCGGCCGGTCCTACCTGGGATTTCCGGGATTAGCGGGGTACTCGCCGCGGGTGCGGTCATGAGCCGCTCGCAGTAGCGGCGTACGGCCGAACAGGCGCTACCTGGTCTAGACCTGATCGCTCAATATGGTCTAAACCATATTGAGCGAATCCCTCGATGACGCAGGAGTCGCCATGTCAGCAAGACGCCGCTTCCCGTTCCGACTGCCGGTGTTGCTCGCCTCGATCCTCGTGCTGGGACTGTCCTCGATGGCGGCCCCGGCTGGGGCCGCCAACACCCCGACCGCTGCCCAGCCGCAGGCCGTCGCCCGCAAGGTCGGCTACTTCACCCAGTGGTCGATCTACGGCCGCAACTACTTCGTCAAGAACCTCGACACCTCCGGTGCCGCCGCGCAGTTGACCCACCTCAACTACGCCTTCGGCAACCTCGACGCCGACGGCAAGTGCTTCCAGATCAATCAGGCGGGCGAAGGCGATGCCTGGGCCGACTACCAGCGCCGCTTCACCGCCGAGCAGACCGTCAACGGCAAGGCTGACGCCTACGACCAGCCGCTCGCGGGCAACCTCAACCAGCTCAAGCAGCTCAAGGCGAAGCACCCCGGCCTGAAGGTCTACATCTCTTTCGGCGGCTGGACCTGGTCGAAGAACTTCCACGCGGCCGCGGCGACCCCCGAGTCCCGCGCCGCCCACGTCAAGTCCTGCATCAACATGTGGATCCGCGGCAACCTGCCGCACTTCGGCGAACCGCAGGGCGGGGACGGCGTCGCCGCGGGCATCTTCGACGGCGTCGACCTCGACTGGGAGTGGCCGGCCTCCGAGGGCGGCCCCGGCAACGTCGTCAACCCGGAGGACAAGCAGAACTACACCGCGCTGCTGAAGGAATGGCGCACTCAGCTCGACGCCGTCGGCCAGGAGCGCGGCAAGACCTACGACCTCAGTGCGTTCCTGCCCGCCGACCCGAAGAAGATCGAGGCCGGCTACGAGGTGCCGAAGATCTTCGACCTGCTCACCTTCGGCACGATCCAGGGCTACGACCTGCACGGCGCCTACCAACCGACGACCAACCACCAGTCGGCGATCTTCAGCCCCGACGGCGACCCGTCGCCGGAGAAGTGGAGCATCGACCAGACGATCAAGGCCTGGCGCGCAGCCGGGGCGCCGAACGACAAGATGGTGCTCGGCGTGCCTTTCTACGGTCGCGGCTGGACCGGGGTGCCGAAGAAGAACAACGGCCTGTTCCAGAGCTCGACTGGCCCCGCCCCGGCCACCTACGAGGCGGGCATCGAGGATTACAAGGTGCTCAAAGCCAAGGCCGGCTCGTTCACCCTGCACCGTCACGAGAAGGCCGGTTTCGCCTGGCTCTACGACGGAACCACGTTCTGGACCTTCGACGACGCGGCCGAGATCACCCGCAAAGTCGAGTACCTCAAGCAGCAGGGCCTCGGCGGCGCGATGGTCTGGTCGATGGACGGCGACACCCCCGAGGGTGAACTCATGACCGCCATCCACGACGCGCTCGGCTGAGGACGTTTCGGAGCGTGCCGCGCGGCGGTGCGGGCGGTGCAACCCCGAACGCCCCCGCGCCGGGCGGAGAACCGGCACGACCCGGAAGCACTCGTGGGTGCTCGTGGCCGTTGAACAGGCATGGACGCTCACGATGCGCTGCTCCCGGAGGAACCACCTCCTGTCGCTTCGGGTCAGCGCTTCCAACCGGCGAAACCATTGCGCAGCGCCCGCTCGTAGCGGGCGCTGCGCTCATCTTCGGTGGGAGCCGAACCGCTCAGCTCCAGCGAGACCAGGCCGTGCACCAGGGCCCAGGCAGCGAAGACGACCTCGGCCGGGTCAGCGTCGATCAGCTCCCCGCCCTCAATGCCCTTGGCGATGGCGTCCCGCAGTGGCTGGATGCTGCGCAGCGCCTGCTCCCGCGCCTGCTCGTCGGGGGTGAAGTCGGGCACCGCGTGGCCGAACATGATCGAGTAGAAGTGCGGGTTGGCCAGGGCGTTATTCCTGTAGGCGTGGCCCAGCGCGGTCAGGTCGTGCTCCGAGTCGCCGGACCGAGCCACCTGCTCCATCCGGTCGCACAGCCGCCTGAACCCCTCGACGTACAGCTCGCGGACCAGCCCCGGCTTGCCGCCGAACAGGGAGTACACCGCGGTGGTCGAGGTGCCCACGTCCGCGGCGAGCCGGCGCAGGCTGAGCCCTTCCGGGCCGTGCGCGGAGAGCAGCTCCCCGGCCCGGTCGAGCAGGCGGGTGCGGAGGGCTTCGTCGTGCGCTCGCGGTCTCGCCATCGACCGAAAGTATCGCCTTTGACGAGTGGTATCAGCGCGATACCATTTACCGCATGGCCATGACCCTGCGCCTCACCGAGGAAGAGAACCAGCGACTCGCCGAGCTCGCGGCGGCCGAGGGGCGGTCCAAGCAGGAGGTCGTGCGCAGCGCGCTGGCGGAGCGCTGGGCGCGGCAGCGGAAGGAACAGCAACTAGACGACGTCATGCGACGCGTCCTACCGCGATATCAGGGCTTGTTGGACAAGCTCGGTCCTGCATGATCAACTATTGACCGGTGACCGTATATCTCGACACGTCCGACCTGCTCCTGCTCGCGACGGCAGTGGCCGACGGCGACCTGCTGGTGCGGGACAGCGGACTGCTTGACGCCGCGGCGTACCGCCCGCACGCGCAGGTTCTAGGCGTACCCGCCTACGAGACGCTGTGGTTGAAGTCGGCAGCGTTGCTGGATTCGATCGTGCGCACCCGGCCGCTGGCCGAGGGCAACTGGCGGCTGGGCTGGGTGGCCGCGGTGGCGATGTGCGACGTGAACGGCTGGTGGGTGGAAGCCGATGACGAGACGGCCCTGGTGCTGGTCCGCGAGGTCGGCCGCGACCAGCGAGAACTCCCCGAAGTGGCGGACCAGTTGGAGCGCTGGGCCAAGCCCAAGGTCTGAACCTTCCCGTCGGTTCGAATCCGTGGCGCGCAAGGTGATTCGCTACTGTCGGTGCTGAGCTCACAACGGCGATGGCCCGCCCGGGGGGGCCGGGCGGGCCATCGCGATCATTCGTTCGGTTCCGCGGCCGAGGTCCGTTGGTTTCGGGCACTACTCGCCGTGGTCGGCCGACCACGCCGGTACGTGCCGCACGTCTCAGCCGACGGCGCCGCTCTCCAGTCTCCGCAGGGCGATCGGTGCTCCTGCTAGATCCTCTTCGTTGCAGAGCAACTTGAGGTCGTAGTAGGGGGCGCCTTCGCGATCGTCGTAGTCCAGGTGGACTGCGATGACATCGATGGGTTCACCCAGCCAGTTCTGGGCTTCGCGAAGCCATTGGGCGGACCGCTCCAGGGCGGCCGACAGGTCGTCGTCACGGAACTCGACAGGTCGGTAGGGAACGCCCTGAACCTGATCGTTGGGACCGGGGGGCTGTGGGAGATCCACGGAGACGCCGGAGTCGTCGAGTTCGAGTCGGATCGCTTCCTCACTCACTGTCGCAGGGTAACCCCTGCGGCCGGTCAAATGCTGCCGGAGTCCTGCGCGGTTCTCCTCGATCGACCTGCTGAGCTGGTCGGACCGGCCGGCCGATTACCATGAGCGAGGTTCGGGGCGCCCCGAACATCGCGCGTTGATGAGGGAAGGCGGGCTTTGCCCGGGGCGCCCCGCTGCCGTCAAGGGGCGCGCCCCGACGACACGATCAGGTTACTCCGACCGGGCGGACCAAGATCAACTGGGGTTGGTCGCGGAAACGGTGATTTCGCGCGAAGTCACCGCCCGCCAGCGCCGGATGGGGCGCCGTTGCGCGGTCGATGTGAGCTCGGAAACGTTGTTGCGGCCGTTCAGGGCATCAGCCCGGCCGCGACGGTGGCACCGAGTTCCCAGCAGGCCTCCAGCGCATCCTTGTCGGGCTGGCCGAGCACCGTGACCGGTTCCGCCACCTGCTGCCACGACAGACCCGTGGTGATCGACCGGATCGCCGCAAGTGCGCCCTCCACGCCCTCGTTGCCGTGCACGTAGCAGCCGTACGGCCGACCGATCGTCGAATCCAGGCACGGGTAGTAGATCGTGTCGAAGAAGTGCTTGAGCGCGCCGCTGATGTAGCCGAGGTTCGCCGGCGTGCCCAGCAGGTAGCCGTCGGCTTCGAGGACATCGCTGGCGGTGGCGCTCAACGCCGCTCGTCGCACCACTTCGACGCCCTCGATCTCGTCGGTCGTCGCCCCGGCGACGACTTTCTCAAACATCGCTTGCATGCCCGGCGACGGTGTGTGGTGCACGATCAGCAGTCTCGGCATCGTCAGTCCCCCCGCACCAGATCGGAAACCGCCTGCTTCAGCGCGTCCAGCCGGCCCGCGGCCCGCTGCTTCGCCGCCGCCAGTGGGAGTTCGCCGGCGTGCTCGACGACCTGCAGGTAGCACTTGAGCTTGGGTTCGGTCCCGGACGGGCGGATGACGACGCGCAGCCCACCCTTCCCGGTGATCACCAGGGCATCGGTGCCCGGCAACAGGTCGTCCACGTCCACAGTGGTCTCCGCGAGTTCGTTCGGCGGCTGTTTGCGGAGACGCCGCATGATTCGCGGAATTGCGCTCAGATCCGCGACCCGCACCGAAACCTGGCCGGTCTGGTGCACGCCGTGCTTAGCGGAAAGCGCATCGAGCAGCTCCGCAACGCTGCGCCCGGATGCCTTCGCAGTGGCGGCCAGGTCGCTTGCCAGGACGGCGGTGGAGATGCCGTCCTTGTCGCGTACCGCGTCCGGGTCGACGCAATGCCCGAGCGCTTCCTCGTAGGCGTAGACCAGGCCGGTTCCGGCGCCGTCACCGGCGCGCACCAGCCACTTGAACCCGGTCAGCGTCTCGTCGTAGCGGACGCCGAGCTCGGCGGCGATCGAGCGCAGCATGGTCGCCGAAACGATCGTGGTCGCCACCAACGGGTCCGGATCCCTGTCGGAGTCCAGTGTGGACAGGATGTGCTGGGCGAGCAGGACGCCGGTTTCGTCGCCGCGCAGCATCCGCCAGGTGCCGTCTTCCTCGACACCGAGCGCGCACCGGTCGGCGTCCGGGTCCAGCGCGATCGCCAGGTCCGCGCCGACCTCGGCGGCCAGTTCCAGCAGCGCGTCGGTCGCCCCCGGTTCCTCCGGGTTCGGGAAGTCGACGGTGGGGAAGTCCGGGTCCGGTTTCGCTTGGGACGCAACGAGGTGCACGTCATCGAAGCCCGCGCGATGCAATGCCCGCAGCAGCGTCTGCGCGCCGACGCCGTGCAACGCGGTCGCCGCGATCCGGAGCCTGCGGGCGTTGCCGCGCGGCAGCGTCGAAACCCGTGCCACGTAGTCGCCGAGTGCGGACTCGCAGACTGACCAGCTTTCCTCGCGTGGCACCGCGTTCGCTGCCGGAGCCGCGGCGATCGCCGCCTCGATCTCGGTGTCGGTCGGGCTCACCAAGTGAATGCCGCCTTGCAGATACAGCTTGTAGCCGTTGTCCTGCGGCGGATTGTGCGATGCGGTGATCTGGATGCCCGCGACCGCGTGCCGCGCGCGGGCGGCGTAGGCCAGCACCGGCGTCGGCAATGGTTCGGGCAGCATCCGCACGTCGAAACCGGCGGCGGCCAGCACACCGGCGGCGTCGGCGGCGAAATCCTCCGAGCCGTGCCGCGCGTCGCGACCGACCAACACGACACCTCCGCCGTGACCGTGCTCGGTCAACCAGGCCGCCACGCCCGCAGTCGTGCGCACGACCACGGCGCGGTTCATGCCGTTCGCACCCGCGCGAACCGCTGCGCGCAGGCCTGCGGTGCCGAACCGAGGCATGCCGGACATCCGGTCCGCGAGTTCCGCGGCGTCGGCGTCTAGCAACTGCTGCAACTCGGCCTGCGTTCGCGTGTCGATGTCGTCGGCGATCCAGCGCCGAGCGGCCTCGCGCACCTGCGCATTCAGCGTCACGCCACCTCCAGGGCTTTGTTGCATCCTGCAATGATTCCGTCAGTGATTCTGGATGCTGCGGCGACTGCTCGTAACCCGGTTCGGTCTTTTGGCTTTGAAGCGGCGTAGCTGCTCGGCCCACCCAAGCGACCGGCACCGCCGCGGGTTCTCAGGCGTCGTCCGGCCAGGACAGCCCACGAATCCGCGTATGGTCATGCCCGAATCGGTGATCCCGGAGTCCGGACGGCGTCTGAGGTACCGCCACCCGCACCGCCACTCGAACGAGTCCGGTAAACGGCTGCTCCTACGCGGCTTCCAGCAGGGAGCGCAGGAGCTTGCCCATCCGGCTGGCCGAGGCCTTGCCGGCGTCCAGGACTTCCTGGTGGTTCAACGGTTGCCCGGACAGCCCGGCGGCCAGGTTCGTCACCAGCGATAGCCCGAACACCTCGGCGCCTTCGGCGCGGGCCGCGATGGCCTCCAGCACCGTGGACATACCCACCAGGTCGACGCCGAGCCCGCGCAGCATCCGGATCTCCGCCGGCGTCTCGAAGTGCGGGCCGGGCAGCCCGGCGTACACGCCCTCCTCGAGGGAGGAGTCGATGCCGCGGGCCAGTTCCCGCAGCCGCGGCGAGTAAAGGTCGGTGAGGTCCACGAAGTTCGCGCCGACCAGCGGCGACCGCGCGGTCATGTTGACGTGGTCGCTGATCAGCACCGGCTGACCGACCTGCATGCCCTCGCGCAGCCCGCCAGCGGCGTTGGTGAGCACCACGGTCCGGCACCCTACGGCGACGGCGGTCCGCACGCCGTGCACCACCGGCTCGATGCCCTTGCCCTCGTACAGGTGCGTCCGCCCGAGCGTGACCAGCACTCGCTTGTCGCCTACCGGCACGGACCAGATTTTGCCGCTGTGCCCGATCGCGCCAGGCGCCGCGAAGCCCGGCAGGTCGGACGTGCTCAGCTCGGTGGCCGGCCGGCCGATCTCCTCGGCGGCGGGTTGCCAACCGGAGCCGAGCACCACGACGATGTCGTGGCGGTCGATGCCAGTGATCTCGCTGATCTTGGCGGCGGCCGCGCTAGCGGCGGCGGACGGGTCGGAAGGCGTCGTAGGCGTCACGGGCGCGCAGCTTAGTCCGTGCCGAGCCGCGCGGCGGCGTTCCAGCCCGCGAGGAGCGAGTCGGGCGCCTCGCTGGCCTTGGCGAAGGCGAAGTGGTCCACGTAGTCGCGGGATTCGACGTTCTGGCCGTCCCGCACCCGGAGCACGAACACGCAGGGTACGGCGAACGGAGTCACGCCGACCGGAGTAATGACTCCGAATACATGGAGTCATTACTCCGGTTCTCCACGCTCGGGGAGCCCGTGACAACACCCGAACCAGCGCCGGATCTCCCCTTGCGCGCCGACGCAACGTCCGGACCGCGGTCCGCTTGCGCACGAAGAACTGCGATCCGTCACGTCTGATGAGGACATTCCCGCAGCTTGCCGCAGTTGGGCTGCGGGAACATCCTCATGGGCCGATGTGCAGGGTCGGTTGGATCTGGTTGAGGATCGGTTCGCTGGTCTGTGCCTCGCGGCTCGGTACCGTGACCCGGACGATCCAGAGGTCGTTGCCGTGGCGGATCAACTCCGCGGCGGTGTTGCGCTGCCGCCCCTCGGTGGGAGAGCCGATCAGCGACTTCTCGGTCGCCCGGTACTTCAGGCGCTGCTGGTCCTGGCCGGAGGAAACGGTGGACTCCACGGTGACACCGGACGCGCCCGCGGCGGAGTTCTGCAGCTCCGCCTCGTAGTCCGACATCTCCTTTCCGGGGCGGAAGAAACCGCCGTAGCGCTGCACGGCGATCTCCGTGGTGCCGTCCGGGGACACGAACGACACCACCGCGCTGTTGGCGAAGTCGTTGCGCTCGCTGTGGAACAGCCGCCAGCCCGGATCGCCCGGGGCCTTGATGCTGAACTCCTCGGCGTCCGGGGCGGCCGTGTGCTTCGCGATGTCGTGGTGCGTGATCAGATACAACTGACCTGGCTTGACCAGCGGCGGCGCCGAATCCGGCAGTACCGACGCGCCCGCGGCCAGCCGGGTCGCGGCGAAACCCCCGGCCAGTGCGGCGACGAAGAGCACGACCGCGACGACGCCGAGCGCGAGCACTGCCCACGGCGACCTGCGGCGCGCCTGCGCCGGCGGATCCTTCAGCGCGAACGGCGGCAGGCCGGGATTCTGGGCCAGCGGCACCGAGTCAGTTTCAATCGAGGGCTGCTGCATCGGCGGAGGCGACGACGACACCCGCTGCCGCACCTTCACCGTCGGCGCATCCGGGTCCAGCAGCATCGCGAACGGGCGGATCCCGGGCTCGGGCAGCAGGTGCTGGATCCGGCGGCGCGCTTCGGTCAACGGCATCCGCTGCGTCGGGTCCTTGACCATCAGGCCGCGGACGATGTCGCCGATCGGGCCTGGCCGGGTGCTTTGCGGCACGGGACCGCGCACCACTTCGGTCACGGTGGCCAGCGGATCGTTGCGCACGTCGTAGGGCGTACGCCCCTCTGCCGCCGCGAACATCGTCGCGCCGAGCCCCCACAGGTCGGCGGCGGCGGTGACGGCCTCACCCGCGGCGACCTCGGGGGCGATGAACGCCGGGGTGCCGAGCAGGATGCCGGTGCTGGTGATGGTGTGCTCGGCGATGTTGCGGGAGATCCCGAAGTCGCTGACCTTGATCCGGCCGTCGTCGCCGATGAGCACGTTGCCGGGTTTGACGTCGCGGTGCACGATGCCAGCCCGGTGCGCGGCATCCAGCCCGGATGCGACGCCGTCGGCGATCATCGCCAGCTGGTGGTCGCCGAGCGCGCCGTGCTTGCCGAGGATCGCGGCGAGGCTCTGCGACGGCACCAACTCCATGACGACGAACGGTTCGCCGTCCTCGCGGGCGACGTCGTAGAGCGTTACGACGTTGGGGTGCGACAGGACCGCGATGGCGCGGGCTTCCCGAAGCGCCCGCTCGCGCAGCTCCGCGGCCTCCTCGTCCGGCATCCCCGGCGGGAGCTTGACCTCCTTGATCGCCACCTGGCGGCGCAGCAGCTCGTCCGTGCCGGACCACACGGTCCCCATCGCACCGCCGCCGAGCTTGCTGTCCAAGCGGTACCGGTCCGCGATCAGCCGGCCGGCGCCGGCCAGGGTGTCACGCTCGTAGCTATCCGTGGGCACGGCCATATTTTCCATGGTCGGCAGGACGGGCGAGGCGGAACCGGCGAGGATCGTTGCTCACCTGGGACGATTACCCGATATCGCAGCGACGATCACCGGGTGTGGCGGAATCGGCGTTACGAAAAGTGAACAATCCCACGCCGACGGTCGCGGCGATGCCTCCCCGGATGTCGCCAAGGTCATTTCGCCGCAACGAAAAAAGGCCTCCGAGCGGCCAATACGCCGCCGGTGGCGGATTGGCTCGGGATGGGGCGTTTCGGATAAGTTGGGCTCCGATCGGACCTCGCTGTGCATCGGTGGCCCGAACCTTCCTCAAGCCGATATTCGCAGCGTTTGCACGCCGCCGACATCGTTCGTCGCGGTGCGTCTGCGGTGGCGTTGGCGAACAATCCCGGTGGTCGGGTGTCGGCGGGTCCGGGTGACCACGACCAATCGGCGTCGAGGAGGTGCTTTTGCTCGCGTTCGTCATCGTGCACCTGCTGGTGGCTCTCGCGCTCCCGTTCCTCGCCCGACGCAGCACCCGCGCAGCGTTGCTGACCGCGGCCGTCCCGCCGGCGGCGGCGCTGGTGTGGGTGCTGGCGCAGGCGCAACCGGTGCTGGCCGGGCAGGTGATCACCGAGTCGGTCGCCTGGGCGCCGCTGATCGGGCTGGAATTCAGCTTCCGGCTGGACCCGCTCGCGCTGCTGATGACCGTGTTGGTGGCCGGCATCGGCGCTCTGGTGCTGATCTACTCCGACGCGTACTTCAGCCCCGGCGGCGGTGCCGCGAGGCGTTCCGCGCCGCTGCTGCTGGCCTTCGCGGGCGCGATGCTCGGACTGGTCTTCGCCGACGACCTGATCACCGTCTACGTGTTCTGGGAACTGACCACGATCTGCTCGTTCCTGCTGGTCGGGCAGGCCGGGATCAGCCGCGAGTCGCGGCGGTCGGCGCTGCAGGCGCTGATGATCACCAGCCTGGGCGGGCTGGTGATGCTGCTCGGTTTCGTGGTGCTCGGCGAGTCCGCGGGCACCTACCGGATCTCCGAGCTGATCGCGAAGCCGCCCGGTGGCACCCCGGTCGCGGTGGCCGCGGTGCTAATCCTGGTCGGCGCGTTCACCAAGTCCGCGCAGCTGCCGTTCCACAACTGGCTGCCCGCCGCGATGGTGGCGCCGACCCCGATCAGCGCGTACCTGCACGCCGCGTCGATGGTCAAGGCCGGTGTGTTCCTGGTTGCCCGGCTGGGGCCGGTGTTCGCCGGCGTGCCGCAGTGGTGGTTGCCGACCGTGGTGTTCGGCCTGGCCACCATGCTGCTGGGCGGCTGGCGGGCGCTGCACGAGTACGACCTGAAGAAGCTGCTGGCCTATGGCACGGTCAGCCAGCTCGGCTTTTTGATGGTGCTGCTCGGTACCGGCACCTACACGGCGGCGGTCGCCGGGACCACGATGTTGTTGGCACACGGCCTGTTCAAGGCGACGTTGTTCATGGTCGTCGGAATCATCGACCACCAGGCGGGCACCCGCGACATCCGGGAGCTGTCCGGGCTGGGCCGCCGGATGCCGTGGCTGGCGGGGACCGCGATCCTGGGCGCGGCGTCGATGGCCGGGCTGCCGCCGATGCTCGGTTTCGTCGGCAAGGAAGCGGCGTTCAGCGCTTTCCTCGGCGGCTCCCAGCCGGAGCTGCTCGTGGACTTGGTGCTGGTGGTCGGCTCGATGCTGACGGTCGCCTACAGCCTCCGGCTGCTGTGGGGTGCCTTCGCGGTGAAGCGGGGCCTCGCGCCGACCGAGGCGAAGCCGGCCGGTTTCCAGTCCCTGACGCCCGCCGGGTTGCCCGCGCTCACGGGCGTTGTCATGGGCATCGGGTTCCCGATCGCCGACCGCCTCGCGAGCGCTTACGCCAGCGCCTTCCCTTCCGGCGACACCCCTTACCACTTGGGACTTTGGCACGGCTTGACGCTGCCGCTGCTGCTGTCGGCGATCGCGGTCACCGGCGGTGTCGTGCTGCACGTGGGGCGGGCGCGCCTGACCGCGCTGCGCAACGAACTGCCGCGGCTGCTGGACGCGCAGCGCGGGTACGAGCGGATCATGGCTGTGCTGGAGCGGATCGCGGTCGGGGTCACCGGTCGCCTGCAGGTCGGTTCGCTGCCGACCTACCTCGGCATCATCCTGCTGACCGTGCTCGTGATCCCTGGCTCGGCGCTGTTGATGCGCGCCAGCGTGCCGGAGAATCTGCGCATCTACGACAACCTCCTGCAGATCCCGCTGGGGATCGTGGTCGTCGTGGCGGCGATCGCGGTGCTGCGCTCGCGCCGCCGGTTGACCGGGGTGCTGCTGGTCGGCGTCGTCGGCTACGGCATCGGGGGGCTGTTCATCGTGGACGGTGGCCCAGATCTCGCGCTGGCGCAGTTCCTGGTCGAGACGTTGACGCTGGTGGCGTTCGTGTTCGTGCTGCGTCGGCTGCCGGTTCGCTTCACCCAGTCCGAAACCCGGACCAAGCGGGCGCTGCGGGTGCCCAAGGCGATCATCGCAGGCGCGGCCGGGGTGTTCATCTCGCTGGCGGCGGTCATCTTCGGCGCGGCCCGGCAGGCGCCGTCGGAGGCCAGCGCCGAGTTCATCGCCAACGCCGAGAAGGGCGCCGGCGCGACCAACGTGGTCAACGCGATCATCGTCGACTTCCGCGCCTTCGACACCGTTGGCGAGATCTCGGTGCTCGCCGTCGCGGCCACCGGCGTCGCCAGCTTGATCCTGGCGTCCCGACACGAACGGCGGAAACGCAGCACCCGCGTGGCACCGGCGACGCGGGTCAAGACCCCGGCCGTTGCCGAGCAGCAGCAGGAGGAGGTGCGCGAATGAAATCGCCGACGAAGCACAAGCCCGCCTGGACGAGCTGGGACGCCCCGAGCGAACGCTGGCTGCTGTCCGGCTTCCCCCGCGAGGGGACGCAGCGCACCATGCTGCTGGAACTGGCCTCCCGGATCGTGTTCCCGACGGTGCTGGTGCTGTCGATCTACCTGCTGTTCGCCGGGCACGACCGGGCCGGCGGCGGCTTCAGCGGCGGCCTGGTCGCCGGGCAGGCGTTCGTGCTGCGCTATCTGGCCGGCGGCCGGATGGACGACAGCGCCGTCGTCTCGATGCGCCCGCCGGTGCTCATCGGCCTCGGCCTGACCATCGCGACCGGCTCCGCATTCCTGCCGCTGCTCTTCGGCGGGCAGATCCTGGAGACCGCGATCTACAAGTTCACCGTGCCGTCGCTCGGCGAGATCAAGTTCGTCACCAGTGTGCTGCTGGACAGCGGGGTGTACCTGCTGATCGTCGGCGTCGTGCTGGACCTGCTGCGCACCCTGGGATCGGGCATCGAAGCCGACGTCGAAGCGGCGGCCAGGGGGCAGCGATGACGGTCAACCTGACGATGGCGGTCGTGCTCGCAGTGCTGTACTCGGTCGGCTTCTACCTGCTGATGCAGCGCTCGCTGATGCGGATCCTGCTGGGCATCGTGATCCTCGGCCACGGCTCAAATCTGCTGCTGCAGACCGCCGGCGGCCCACCCGCCGGCGCCGCGATGATCGGCACCACGGCGCCGAACGAGATGGCCGATCCGCTGCCGCAGGCCATGGCGCTCACCGCGATCGTGATCACCTTCGCGCTGACCACCTTCCTGTTGGCGCTGGCATACCGGTCGTGGACGCTGCTAGGCCACGACGAGGTCCGCGACGATGTGGAGGACCGGCGCATCCAGCGGATGGAGCGCCGCCTCGCCGAGTCCGAGGACGACACCACCGAAGAACTGGCGAAGGAGGCCACGCAGTGACAGTCCTAGTGGCCTTGCCCGTGTTGTTGCCGTTGGCCGCTGCTGGACTGTCGTTGGCGCTGGGTCGGTTCGCCGACCTGCAGCGCGCCCTCGGGCTCCTGGTGCTCGGCGGGATCATCGTCGACGCGGCCGTGCTGCTCTACGTCGCGGACCGCTACGGCCCGGTGGTGCTGCAGATGGGCGCGTGGCCCGCGCCGTTCGGCATCACCCTCGTCGCCGACCGGCTTTCGGCGCTGCTGCTGGTCGTTTCGTCGGTGGTGACCTTCGCGGTGCTGATCTACTCGATCGGCCAGCGCATCACCGACTATGGCCGCCAGCGTTCCAGCACCACGTTCCACCCGATGTACCTGATGCTGTGCGCGGGCGTGTCGCTGGCGTACCTCACCGGCGACCTGTTCAACCTGTTCGTCGCGTTCGAGATCATGCTGAGTTCGTCGTACGTGCTGATCACCCGGCGCACCACGGCCACCCGGATCCGGGCGGGCATGACTTACACGATCGTGAGCCTGGCCTCGTCGCTGCTGTTCATCACGATGATCGCGCTCGTGTACGCGTCCACGGGCACGGTCAACCTGGCCGACCTGGGCGAGAAGGTGCGGCAACTGCCGGACGGGCTGCAGATCGCGCTCGCGCTGCTGGTGGTCATCGTCTTCGGAGTGAAGGCGGCGATGGTGCCGCTGCACTTCTGGCTGCCGG
The DNA here is from genome assembly GCF_053599315.1 of Saccharopolyspora sp. NPDC000995. NCBI lineage: Bacteria > Bacillati > Actinomycetota > Actinomycetes > Pseudonocardiales > Pseudonocardiaceae > Saccharopolyspora > Saccharopolyspora sp. NPDC000995. The sequence goes on along the minus strand of NZ_JBSFLZ010000093.1, from coordinate 8,414 downwards.
ACAGCTACCCGACCGCGCCCGCGCCGGTCACCGCGGTGTTCGCCGGACTGCTGACCAAGGTCGGCATCTACGCGCTGATCCGCACCCAGACGCTGGTCTTCAGCCATTCCGAGAGCTGGAACCTGATGCTGGGCATAGCGCTGATCACCATGATCGTCGGGGCGCTGGGAGCGCTGGCGCAGAACGACCTCAACCGGCTGCTGTCGTTCCTGCTGGTCAGCCACATCGGCTACATGCTGTTCGGGCTCGGCGTATACGACGTGGTGGGGCTGACCGGCGTGATCCTCTACGTGGTGCACCACATCACCGTGCAGGCCACTTTGTTCCTGGTCAGCGGTTTGATCACGCGGCACACCGGCACCGTGGCGCTGACCCGGATGGGTGGGCTGGCGAAGGCCGCGCCGCTGATCGCGGTGCTGTTCGCGCTGCCCGCGCTGAGCCTGGCCGGGGTGCCGCCGTTCTCCGGCTTCGTCGCCAAGCTGGCGCTTCTGCAGGCCGGTGCCGGCGCGGGCACCCCGACGGCCTACGCGGTCACCGGTGGGGCGGTGCTGACCAGCCTGCTCACCCTGTACGCGATGGCGCGGGTGTGGACCCGGGCGTTCTGGGGCCAGGTCAAGGCGCCGGAACCGGACCCCGATCCCACCGACGAGCTTGTCGTCGGCACTGCCACGTCGAACCGGCCGATGGTCGTCGCGAGCGGGGTGCTGGTGGCGGCGAGCGTGGTGATCGCCGTGGTGGCGGGTCCGCTGGCCGACGTCAGCGGGCGGGCTGCGACCGACCTGATGAACGGCGAGACCTATCGCACGGCGGTGCTGGGAGGTGGCGCCGGTGAGTGAGCAGGCAATCGGCCGTCGGCGGCGGCTGCTGCAACGGCTACCGCTGGTGGCCTGGCTGACCTTGGTCTGGGTGATGCTGTGGGGCACCTTCGACCTTGGCACGCTGTTCTTCGGCCTGGTGGTGGCACTGCTGGTGTCCACAGTGTTCCCGCTGCCGACGATCAACACCAACATCAAGGTGCGGCCGTTGCGGCTGGTGCAGTTGATCGGCTACCTGGCCTGGGACCTGGTGACCTCCACGGCGCGGGTGTCCTGGCAGGCGCTGCGCCACGGGCCGAACGCGAAGTCGGGCATCGTCGCGGTGACGTTGCGGACCGACTCCGACCACATCACGGCGATGGTCGCCAACGCGGTGTCGCTCGCGCCCGGCAAGTTCGTCCTGCAGATCGACCGGGTCAACCGGATCTGCTACGTCTACGCGCTCGGTATGCGGGTCGAGGACGTCGAATCGGTGCGGCGCGACGTGCTGGCGCTGGAGCGGCGGGTGGTGCAGGCGGTCGGCTCGGCGAACGAGGTGGCGCTGGTGAGTGGACGGGAGGGGTGAGCATGGTCTGGGTCTTCGCGATCACCTTCGGACTGTTGTGCGTGGCCGGCTTGCTGGTGGTCGTCCGGTTGCTGCTCGGCCGCACCACCCTGGACCGGATCGTGGCGGTCGACGTGTTCGTCACGCTGATCGTCGCGGGGACCTGCGTCGGCATGGGCTGGCTGGGCGACGGCTCGAACATCGCGCTGCTGGCCGCGTTCGCGCTGCTGGCCTTCATCGGTTCGGTCAGCGCGGCGCGGTTGATCGAGAAGAAGGAGCCGTACCGATGAGCTGGTTGGACGTGTTCTCCGCGGTGTGCCTGATCGGCGGCGCGCTGTCCTGCCTGCTTGGCGCGATCGGGGTGTTGAGTTTTCCGGACGTGACGGCCCGGCTGCAGGCGGCGACCAAGCCGCAGACCCTCGGGCTGATCCTGATCCTGATCGGCACCGCGGTGCAACTCGACTTCATCTACGCCTCGGGGCTGATCCTTGTCGGCCTGTTCCAGATGCTCACCGCGCCGGTGTTGGCGCAGCTCGTGGGCCGGGCGGCGTACCGCGCGGACAGCATCGCCCGGGAGATCCTGGTGGTGGACGAGCTCGGCGACCGCATCGAGCGGGAGCGGCGGGGTCGCTGACCCGGGGGGTATGCAGGCGTGTCGCGTTGCGCCGATCCGGCACAAGTCGCGCGGTGCTGATCACTCTCGGCTTCGAATATGATCAAATAGACCTGCACAGGTGACCACCTGACTGTGTGGTCAACGGACGCGGCGTTAGAAGGGTGTGGAGCCATAATGTGGCGGACCGGCCGCGTGCTCGCTGGCCTCGCGATCGCGTTGTTCCTCTTATTCGCACCGTCGGCGTTGGCGGAGGGCGGTGCCGCGCCCACCGAAGCGTCGGTGGGAGTGCACGCCCAAGAACCGGGCCCGCCGCAAGCTCCACCCGCCAAGCCGCCGACCGACGAGCGGCAGCGCCTCGCCATCGGCGTCACCGGAGTCGTGTTGATCGCGCTCGTGCTGTTATCCCGCAAGCTGAGGAAGAAGCCAGTCTTCTTTGTCAAGCGGAAGAAGTAGCAGACGGCGATAAAAAACCGGCGGGGTGGTCGGTTCTTTGCGGGATTATTTCGTGGTAATTCTCGCTATGGACTAGACCTAGCGTCGAACCTGTGGGATTTTCACAACTGGCCGCGTGCGCGGACCCGGCCCCGCCAGGGGTAATGGCGGCTCCGGTGCACCAGCCAAGGGGTATCTAGCCCCCCACCGACGTGGGCCGGCACCGGGAAGCCCCCCGACCGGTGCCGGCCCACACCTTTTCCTGGAGATCGCGGGAGTCCGGTCCCGGCGTCCCGGACACCGTCCCGACCGCGGGAACTTCCTCGGCGGTCGCCCGGTTGTTGCCGGCGCATTCAAATCGATAGTGTTAACGATATGTAAATCCGCATCGCCGGGACTCGAATTCTTCGGCACTGCCGAATCGCTGCCACCCATTCGTCGCAGTGTGGGTACCGGTGAGCTCCCGGCCGCTCACCAAGGCCGCGCTGTAGGCCCGGATGATGCAGGATGGGCGCAAATGAGTACCACCCCGCTCCCGCGCCCCGATACCAAACGTTCCACCGAAGCGCACGCCCACTGCCGCGACTCGGTGCAGCGCCACGAAGCGGAGCTGGTCGAGCTCTCCCGCAGCATCCACGCCGAGCCCGAGCTCGCGTTCGCCGAACACCGCAGCGCCGCCAAGGTCGCGGACCTGCTCGCCCGGCACGGCTTCACCGTCCGAACCCCGGTTGCCGACCTGGACACCGCACTGGTCGGCGAGGCGGGCAGCGGCGAGCTGGTCGTCGGCATCTGCGCTGAGTACGACGCGCTACCCGAGGTCGGGCACGCCTGCGGGCACAACGTCATCGCCGCCGCCGGAGTCGGGGCCGCGCTCGCGCTGGCGGAGATCGCCGACGACCTGGACGTCACGGTGCGGCTGATCGGGACCCCGGCGGAGGAGACCGGCGGCGGCAAGGTGCTGATGCTGGAACGCGGTGTCTTCGACGACGTCGCCCTGGCGATGATGGTGCACCCGGGTCCGGAGGAGGTCTGCCGCCCGACCTCGCTGGCCATCACCGACCTGGAGGTCCGCTACACCGGCCGCGAGGCGCACGCTGCGGCGGCCCCGGAACTCGGCCGCAACGCGGCCGATGCGTTGACGGTCGCGCAGGTCGCCATCGGCCTGTTGCGGCAGCACCTGGAGCCGAGGCAGATGGTGCACGGTATCGTTACAGCAGGTGGCGCGGCACCGAACATCGTTCCCGCGCACACTGCGGCGGTCTACAACCTGCGTGCTGTCGAAGCCCGCTCCCTGCAGCGCCTGGAGAACCGCATTCGGGCCTGCTTCGAGGCGGGTGCGACGGCGACCGGATGTGAGCACGAAGTCGTGCAGATCTCCCCGGTCTATGCGGAGCTGAGCCCCGACGGATGGCTCTCGGAGGTGTACCGCCGCGCGATCACCGAGCTCGGGCGCGAACCGCTCGACCGGGGCGAAGAGCAGGGCCGGGTAATCGGCAGCACCGACATGGGCAACGTGACCCAGGCCTTGCCCGCGATCCATCCGATGATCGCGGTGGACTGCGGCGACGCGGTCAACCACCAGGCGGAATTCGCCGCAGCCTGCGCGACCCCGGCCGCCGATCGAGCGGTGCTCGACGGGGCGGTGGCGATGGCCTGGACCGCGGTGGCCGCCGCATTGGACGGCGCGCAACGAGATCGCCTGCTGGCGTCCGTGCGCGACCGGTCCGGTCGAAGTTCGTCGGAAGAGTTCTGCGCGTCGGGAGGCGTGGCGTGACCGTGGTGGATTCTCGTGGCTCGGAGCCGGGTCAGTCCCGGAACGGTGGTTATGCGGTGGAAGAGGCGGATTGGGATCCGGCGGAGCGCTCCGCAGTCACCCGGGGCGCCCTCGTCGCGGCAGGCGTGGACGGGCTGAGTGCGCCCATCGGCAGCACCATGTCCAGCGTGGAATCCGCCGTGGCCGACCTCGGTGCTGGTCGTGGACCGTCCTGGCTGGATGTCTGGCTGGAGGACAACGCGCGACGTGTGGTGGCCTGGCGACGGCACATCCACGCCTATCCGGAGCTTTCCCGCGCCGAGCACGAGACCACGGCATTCCTCGCGGAACGGCTAACCCGGGCCGGCCTGCGTCCCCGGATCCTCCCGGTGGGAACCGGCCTGGTCTGCGACATCGGTGGCGAGACCAGGCCCGGCCAGCGCACTGTGGCGCTGCGGGCCGACATCGACGCGCTGCCGCTGACCGAAGCCACCGGACTGCCGTACGCATCCACAGTGGACGGTGTTGCGCACGCGTGTGGGCACGACGCGCACACGACGGTCGTGCTCGGTGCCGCGCTGGCGCTGGCCGTCGCGCCGAACCTGCCCGGCCGGGTGCGGGTGATCTTCCAGCCAGCCGAAGAAGTGATGCCCGGCGGCGCACTCGACGTGCTGGCCGCCGGTTCACTCGACGGAGTGGACCGGATCTTCGGGTTGCACTGCGACCCGCGGCTGCTGGTGGGCCAGGTCGGAACGCGGGTCGGGGCCATCACTTCGGCGAGCGACCTGCTGGAACTCCGGCTGAGCTCGCCTGGCGGGCACACCTCGCGCCCGCACCTGACCGCGGACCTGGTGCACGCGCTGGGCACCGTCATCACGGGCCTGCCGACCTTGCTGTCGCGCCGGGTCGATCCGCGCACCGGGACCGTCCTGACCTGGGGCGCGGTGCACGCGGGAGAGGCGCCGAACGCCATCCCGCAGGACGGCGTGCTCACCGGAACGCTGCGGACGGGCGACCGCGACACCTGGGCGAAGCTGGAGCCGCTGGTGCACGAACTCGTACACAGCCTGCTGGCACCCCTCGGCGTCGGGTTCGACCTGCAGCACCGGCGCGGGGTGCCGCCGGTGGTCAACGAAGCCGAGAGCACCGAGGTGTTCCGGGCCGGGATCGGGGCGGGGCTCGGCGAAGACGCGCTGGCCAGCACGCCGCAATCATCCGGCGGCGAGGACTTCGGCTGGTACCTGGAGCACGTGCCGGGCTCGTTCGCCCGGCTGGGCGTGCACTCCGGGGTCGGTCGGGTCAAGGACCTGCACCAGCCAACGTTCGCGTTGGACGAGCGAGCGCTGTTCGTCGGCATCAGAGCGATGGTGAACACCGCCCTGACCAGCCTGCAACGCTGACCGCCACGGCCTCCCGCTCCCACCGGGGCCGTGCTCGTCGGTGGGCGCCAATACCCGGCAGCGCGCGGCAGCCTGCAGGGCCTGAGCCTGGAGCACGGTCTGCCGAGATCGCCCGGGCCTGCCTGGAGGGGCTGGCCATGGTCATCCGGGACTGCCTGGTCGCCAGCACCGCGCAACCCACCGAGCTGCGGCTCACCGGGGGCGGCTCGGCGAATCAGCTGTGGCGCCAGGTGATCGCAGACGTCACCGGGTTGCCGGTCGTCCGCACCACCGACGAACAGGCCCTGGGCGCGGCCGTGACCGCGCATGCGCTGCTGACGGGGCGCGACATCACCGAGGTGGCCCGCGACCTGGTCGGGACATCCGATCCGTTGCAGCCGGACAAGGCCAACCGCGTGCTTTATGACGCCGCCTACGCGCGGTTCGTCGAGGTGTGCGAGGCCGCCCAGGCGGCCGGTTGGTTCGGACGCGCGAGTTGACGTCCGGGGGCTCATCGCGCACCTCCGACCAACTCGCCGCGCGGCTTCGACCAGGCAAGCTGGAGCAAGGCGGCGGCCTGCCGGGTACCCCGGCGATCTCTGCGCCGAGCGAGCCGTTCGGCGACGAGCGCCCGGAAGCGCTCGGCGGTATCACCCAGCTGGGCTAGCGCCTGCTCCAGGCAATCCAGCGCTGGGCGTTGCTCGCCGGTGCACAGCAGCTCGCAGATGGCGACGTCCAACGCCTGGGTGCGCAGCCCGTCAAGCTCGACGACGTCGCACTCCCGGATCCAGGCCTGGTGGATGACGAGGCCCGGCTGGGAGCGGAGTTCGCGGTCGTAGGGAATGGTCACGTGCACAACACCGCCCGCTGCGGAATCGCAGCCGTGCATCGCCGCCGCGGTCGCGCCGGACAGCACGGCGTGCGGCCCGGCGCGCAGCAGCGCGGCAGCTGCGCGGGTCAGCTGGTCGTGGACTCGGGCGGCCGGGATGACCACCCCGTACCAGGGCTCCACCCAGTCGCCTTCGTCGAGACCGGCCGCGAGTTCGGCGCAGCCGAGCATCTGCTCAGCGTCGCGGCGGGTCATGGCTCCGTTCAGCGAAGGCCAGCCGCCCGGGCCGTCGTGCTCGGCGGCCTCCGGCGGCCGCATGTCGGGGGAGATGATGTTCGCGGTCATGCCCTTAAAGAGGCGGGAAACCCGCGAACAGATACAGCCGCGACCGGATACACCTCAATCAGTTGACATCCTCCCTCGCCTGGGGCGAGGGATTCCAACTCTCGCCAGAGCGAGAGGTGAGGTTCACGGACGCTCTTCGACCCGCGTGCGGGTGTCGTCCCTCCGGCACAAGCCCGACCTGGCTTGCGACCTTCGTCCTGTCTGCCGCGACGTTGATGCTTGAGTTGACTTCCGCGTTGCAGGTGAAACCACAGCCAGAACAGACAAACTCAGCTTGGTTCTTGCGTGAGGTCTTGTCGATCCACCCGCAGTCGCGACACCGCACAGACGTCTGGCTCGTGCTCGGCGAGCCAGCTGAGCTGCGCGTGCGGCAGGCTGGCGAAGCCGACCGATCCGTGGAGCTTGAAAACCTCGGCGAGCAGACCGGAATCGGCCCAGTTCGTGGCGATGGCTGAGGCCCAGGCGTCGTTGCAGACCAGCGCGGGGTGGGTCCGGTGCCCGGCGGCGTCGACCAGCAGCAGCCGTCACCCTAAAGCGGTGATCGCCAGCGCCGCGACGTCGGTGCCGAGTTCTGCGACGGTGTCCGCGACGGCCGACCAGACCTCCGGCATGTTCTGCTCGGCCCAGCCGGGGCCGAGGGCGTGGTCGGAAGGTGAGTGACGGTGAGCTCGGTGCCGTCCGCGGAGTAGGCGACGCAGTTCACCACCGAGGTGCCGACGTCGATGCCGATGGTAATCACGGGGGTGCCCTTCCTGGTCCCGCCTAATGGTCGGCTTGGTCGGCTCGACCCGAAAATATCACACAATTTAGTGTTAAAAATTTCAAGATTGGTGTTATTTTTGCGATGGGACGTGACATCAAGGTCCGGGTTGCGGACCACGACCGGAAGGACGCGACGTGCCGCCTCAAGCCCGTTCCGTATCGGCAGCCGACCGCATAGACCTCGTGCTGCTCGACGTCGGCGGCCCCATCTACGACGACAAGGCCTACCGCGACGCGTTGCTGCGCGCCGCGCGCGAACTGGCGGACGAAGACGGCCGGAGCGTCGACGAAGCCGAGTTCCAGCAGGTCTACGACGAGCGTCGCCAAACCCAGGGTGGATCCCTGCGCACCGCGGTCGCCGAGCGGTTCCTCACCGCGCAGGACCGGCAGCGGTTGTCCGACCGCGCCGAGCGCTACTGGGAGTACCCGCCATCGGTGCTGCACCCCGACGTACTCCCGACCCTGCGGCAGCTCGCCGGGCGCTACAAAATCGCGGTCGTGGCCAACCAGCGGGCGGCCGTCGTGGACGCGTTGCGCCGGGATGGCGTGGCCGACTTCATCGACATCTGGGCGGTTTCGGAGGTTGTCGGCGCGGAGAAGCCGGACCCGCGGATCTTCCAGCACGCACTGCGGGAAGCCGGCGTCGAGCCGAAGAACGCGGTGCACGTCGGCAACCGCCTCGACACGGATGTGCGCGGCGCGCACCGCGTCGGGCTGCGCACGGTGTGGGTGGTGCGCGGCGAAGCTCCGCCGGACCCGACGCCGGAGCAGCTCGCCGAACCCGATGTGGTGGTGTACTCGCTGGCCGAGCTCTCCGATGCGTTGGAGAGGTTGCAGGAGGCCCGATGAGTTTCCTAAGTCAACCCTTGGTCTTTGTTGATCTTGTTTGTGGTTTGGTGGGTGGCAGGGTTGTAGCAGGTTTTGTCGCGCCAGCAGGCC
>NZ_JBSFLZ010000092.1:0-30099 GCF_053599315.1 Saccharopolyspora sp. NPDC000995 | reverse complement strand
ACGGGGTGGCCGTTGCGGCGTGCGTCGGACAACCGCTCGACGAGCAGCAGGCCGACGCCTTCGCCCCAGCCGGTTCCGTCGGCGGCGCTGGAGAATGCCTTGCACCGGCCGTCGGCGGCGAGACCGCGCTGCCGGCTGAACTCCACGAACGGAGCCGGCGTTGCCATGATGGTGACTCCGCCGGCCAGCGCCATGGTGCATTCGCCGTTGCGCAGCGCTTGTGCGGCCAGGTGCAGTGCGACCAGCGACGACGAGCAGGCGGTGTCGACGGTGACGGCCGGGCCCTCCAGCCCGAGGGTGTAGGCGATGCGGCCGGAGGCGATGCTGCCCGCGCTGCCGTTGACCAGGTATCCCTCCAGATCAGCGGGAACATCGGTCAGCCGCGCGGCGTAGTCGTGGTACATGACGCCGGTGAACACGCCGGTCCGGCTGCCGCGCAACGATGCCGGGTCGATACCCGCGCGTTCGAACGCCTCCCAAGCGGTTTCCAGCAGCAGGCGCTGCTGCGGGTCCATCGCCAGCGCTTCGCGCGGTGAGATGCCGAAGAACTCCGCGTCGAACTCCGCCGCATCGTGCAGGAACGCGCCCTCGACGGTGGTCGTCGAGCCCGGCCTGATCCCGGCAGGGTCGTGCAGCGAGGCGAGGTCCCACCCGCGATCGGACGGCATGGCCGCCACGGCGTCCCCGGCGGCGGAGACGAACCGCCAGAACGCTTCCGGCGAATCGTTGCCCCCGGGGAACCGGCAGCTCATCGCGACGATGACCACCGGATCGTCGTCGCCGGCGGCGGTCGGCGCGAGCGCGGGCGCCACTTCGGCACGCCCGTAGAGCTCCCGCTCGATGTGCTCGGCGAGCGCGGCCGGGCTCGGGTGGTCGAAGACGGTGGTGGCGGGCAAGCGCAGACCGGTCGCGGCGTTGAGCCGGTTGCGCAGGTCGACGGCGGCCAGCGAGTCGAACCCGAGCTCGCGGAACGCGCGGGCCGGTGCAACGGCATCGGCACAGCCGTGCCCCAGCACCGCGGCGGCACGCGTCCGGACCAGATCGAGCAGCATGCCGGCCCGCTTGTCGGCGGGCACGTTCGCCAACGGGCGCGCCGCACCGTCGGACCGCGCCACCGCACGCCGAGCTGGAAGGCGAATCAGGTCCCGCAGCAGCGGCGGAACCGCCCCGGAACCCACGGCCGCCGCACCGGTCTCCAAGCGCAACGGGACCAGCGCCGCATCGTGCGTTCCGCTCCAGGCCACGTCGAACAGCGCGAGCGCGGAATCGGTCGGCATCGCAGCGACGCCCAGTTCCGCCAGCCGCCGGAGATCCGAGTCCGTCAGATCGCCGGTCAGCGCGCTGCGCTCGTCCCACAATCCCCACGCCAGCGACACGGCCGGGGCGCCGTGGTGCCTGCGGTAGCGGGCAAGCCCGTCGAGGAACGCGTTCGCCGCCGCATATCCCGCCTGACCTGCGGAGCCGAGCACACCCGCGGCCGAGGAGAACAGGATGAAGCGGCTCAAACGGCCCGTCAGCTCGTGCAAGTTCACTGCGGCGTCGATCTTCGGCCGCAGCACTTCATCGAGCTGCTCGGGCGTGATCGAGTTGACGACGCCGTCCGCGAGCACACCCGCGGCATGGACCATTGCGGTCACCGGGTGCGCCGCCGGAAGCCCTTCGATCAGCCGCTCCAGCTCGCGCCGGTCGGCGACGTCGCACGCGGCGATCGTCGCGTGGGCGCCGGCCGCGCGTAGTTCGGCGAGCAGTTCCGCGCAACCCTCGGCGTCGGGACCTCGGCGGTTGACCAGCAGCAGGCGTCGCACGCCGTGCTTTTCCACCAGGTGCCGGGCCACGTGACGGCCAAGGGTGCCGGTGCCACCGGTGATCAGCACGGTGCCGTCGGGCTCGACCGGCGGGTCGACGGGCTCGACGGCGTCCGCGCGCACCAGCCGGGGGAACAGCGGCTTGCCCTGCCGCACCGCGAACTGCGGCTCGCCGCCGGCGGCCGCGATCGGCAGCATCTGGTGCGACTCGTCGGTGCCATCGGTGTCGGCGAGCACGAACCGGTCCGGGTGCTCGGTCTGCGCCGACCGCACCAGTCCCCACACCGCCGCGTGCCGGGTGAGAGCCGCCTCCTCCGGCCGTGCTTGAACGGCGTGCCGGGTGACGAGCACGAGCCGCGACTCCTCGAACGCCGGCTCGGCGAGCCATGACTGCAGCAGCTCCAGCACCCGCGACACCTCGGTGCGCGCGATCGAAGTCGAGAGCTTCTCGGGCTCGTCGTGCCGCATGTCTAGCCGGGCGAACACCAGCGACGGCAGCTCGGCCTCGTCCTTGTCGACCGCATCGGCGATCGCGGCGAGATCGGCCGCATCCAGCACGTCGACGTGCGACACGAGATCCGCGGGCACCACCGAGGCCGGGGAGAACGCAGCCCACTCGACGCGCAGCAGCGCGTCACCGTGACCGATGCCGAGCTGGGTGAGCTCGGCGAGGTCCAGCGGCCGCAGCACCAGCGCCTCGGCCTCCGCGACAGGCGCCCCCGCAGTGTCGGTGATCCGCAGCCGGGCTTCGGTGGGGCTGACGGTGCTCAGGTGCACCCGCGCCGCCGTGGCACCTGTCGCGTGCACGATGAAGTTCCGCCACTGAAACGGCAGGACGGAGGGCGCGCCACCCCGTGGCGGGAAGGCCAGCAGCACGGTCTGCGCGGCAGCGTCCAGCAGCGCGGGGTGCAGTGCGAAACGTTCCGCGGCCGGACTCTGCTCCTCGGGCAGCGCGATCTCGGCGAACACCTCACCGCCCGAGCGCCAGACCGCGCGCAGCCCCTGGAAAGCGGGACCGTAGGAGTACCCGTGCTCGGCCAGGTGCTCGTACGCGGAGTCCATGGGCACCGGGGCGGTGCCGGGTGGCGGCCACGCACCGGAATCCGCGGTGCCCGGCAGGTGCGAGCGCGCCAACGTGCCGCTGGCGTGCAACGTCCACGGATCGCCTTCGAGCGCGCCCTCGGCCCGCGCGTGCACGCTCAGCGAACGGCGGCCTTCGCCGTCCCGCCACACGCGCACTCGCAGCTGCACTCCGCCCTGGTCGGGCATCGGCAGCGGGGTGACGAGCGTGAGCTCCTCCACGAGATCGCAGCCGACCTCGTCACCTGCCAGCACCGCCATCTCCAGCACGGCCGTTCCCGGCAGCAGCACGACACCGGCGACGACGTGGTCGGCCAGCCAGGCGTGCGTGTCGACCGCGATCCGGCCGGTGAGCAGCACCTCCTGCCCGTCCGGCTGGTCGATACGTGCCGACAGCAGCGGGTGGTTCAGCGCCTTCTGGCCGATCGCGGCTACGTTCGCCCTGCCGGCGGCCTGGCCCTCCAGCCAGTAGCGGGTGCGCTGGAAGGGGTAGGTGGGCAGCGGGACCGGGTGTGCGGCGGGGAACCGGGTGGCCCAGTCGACCGGGATGCCGCAGGTCCAGGCTTCGGCGGCGGAGGTGAGGAGCCTGGCGAGGCTGCCATCGTCGCGGCGGAGGGTGCCGATGGTGACGGCATCGTCGCCGGTCTCCTGGACAGGGGTGGTGAGGACGGGGTGCGGGCTGGGTTCGATGAAGGTGGTGTGGTGGTCGGTGATGAGTGGCCGGATGGTGGGATGGAACAGAACCGGGTGGCGGAGGTTGCGGTACCAGTAGTCGGCGGTGAGCTCGGTGCCGTCCAACCGGGTGCCGGTGACCGTGGAGTGGAAGGCGATGTCGCCTTGGTGCGGCGCGACGGGTGCGAGTGCCGCGTTCAGTTCGGCCTGGACCGCTTCGACTTCCGGTGTGTGGGAGGCGTAGTCGACGGGAATGCGGCGGACACGGACACCTTGTTGTTCCAATGTGGACATTAGTGTTTCGAGTCGAGGTCCGGCGACGACGGTGGATTGTGGTCCGTTGAGTGCGGCAATGGTGATGTCGGGGTGATCGCTGAGTATTTCGTCCAGTTCCTCGGCGGAGAGGGCGACTGAAGCCATGGCGCCTTTGCCTGCGAGGTGTTGGGCGATGATCTGGCTGCGGAGTGCGACGATGCGTGCGCTGTCGTCGAGGGTGAGGATGCCTGCTACGTGTGCGGCGGCGATTTCGCCTTGTGAGTGGCCGATAACGGCTGCTGGTTCGACACCATGGGCGCGCCAGGTTTCGGCGAGGGCGATCATCATCGCCCAGAGAGCGGGCTGGACGACGTCGACTCGGTCGAGCGGGGCGTTTTTGTTCCGCAGGATGTCGGTGAGGGACCAGCCGACGAACGGTGCCAGTGCCTGTTCGCAGCGCTGGATCTGTTCGGCGAATACCGGTGATGTGTCGAGTAGCTCGGCGCCCATGCCGGGCCATTGCGACCCCTGACCGGGGAACACGAACACCACCTCGCCCGCAGGGCCCGCGGCGCCTTCGACGACACCGCCGGCCTGCGTGCCTTCGGCGAGCGCGGCCACCCCGGTCATCAGCTCGTTCTCGTCGCCGCCCACGACAACGGCACGGTGGTCCAGCACGGCACGGGTGGACGCCAGCGACCAGCCGACGTCGACCGGGTCCTGACCGGAGAGGCCCAGCAGGCGTCGGGCCTGGGCACGTAGCGCCTCGGGGGTCTTCGCCGACAGCACCCAGGGCACGGTGACGTCAGGGCGCACTGCGGCGGGCTCATCGCGATCCGGTGCCTGTTCGAGCACGACATGCGCGTTGGTGCCGCTGACACCGAAGGACGAGACACCCGCGCGGTACGGCCTGTCGTGATCGGGCCACGGCTGCGGCTCGGTCAGCAGGCGAACGGTACCGGCGCTCCAGTCGATGTGCGGAGTCGGCTCAGCCACGTGCAGCGTGCGAGGCAGGACACCGTGCCGCATGGCCATGACCATCTTGATGACACCGGCGGCCCCGGCGGCGGCTTGGGTGTGGCCGATGTTGGACTTCACCGAGCCCAGCCACAGCGGGTGTTCCCGGTCCTGACCGTAGGTGGCCAGCAGTGCTTGCGCCTCGATGGGATCGCCCAGGCGCGTTCCGGTGCCGTGCGCTTCGACAGCGTCCACATCAGACGGATCGAGTCCGGCGTTCGCAAGGGCCTGCCGGATGACGCGCTGCTGCGACGGGCCGTTCGGCGCGGTGAGACCGTTCGACGCACCGTCCTGGTTCACCGCCGACCCGCGCAGGACGGCCAGCACGCAGTGGCCGTTGCGGCGTGCCTGGGAAAACCGCTCCACGAGCAGCAGGCCCACACCCTCCGCGGAGCCGAAACCGTCGGCATCGCTGGAGAACGCCTTGCACCGGCCGTCCGGCGCGAGTCCCCGCTGGCGGCTGAACTCGGTGAACATGTGCGGAGTCGCCATCAGCGCGACACCGCCCGCCAGCGCCGCCGAGCACTCGCCGCGCCGCACCGCCTCGGCGGCCAGGTGCAGCGCGACCAGCGAGGACGAGCAGGCGGTGTCGATGGTGACGGCGGGGCCTTCCAGCCCGAAGGTGTAGGCCACCCGGCCGGAGGCGACGCTGGCCGTCGCGCCGGTGAGCAGGTAGCCCTCCAGGTCGGGCGGCGGCTCGGCCACCCGGGACTGGTAGTCCTGGTAGGACATGCCGACGAACACGCCGGTTGCGCTGCCCCGCAGGGCCAGCGGGTCGATCCCGGCCCGTTCGAAGGTCTCCCACGCTGTTTCCAGCAGCAACCGCTGCTGCGGGTCCATGGCCAGCGCCTCGCGCGGCGAGATGCCGAACAACGTCGCGTCGAAGTCCGCCGCATCGTGCAGGAACCCGCCGCGACCCGTCATCGAAGTGCCAGGCGCGCCCGGCGTCTCGGACAGCAGCCGGGCCAGGTCCCAGCCGCGGTCGGTGGGGAAGTCGCCGATGGCGTCGCCGCCGTCGGCGACCAGCCGCCACAGGTCCTCGGGCGACTCGACCTGACCCGGGTAGCGGCAGGCCATCGCGACGATCACCACCGGGTCGTCGTCGGCGGCCACCGCGATCGCGGGGAGCACTTCGGCCTCGCCCTCGTCCAGCAGCAGGGACTCCAGGTAGCCGGCCACGGCGGCGGGAGTCGGGTGGTCGAACACCAGGCTCGACGGCAGCCGGACTCCTGACTCCACCGCCAGCCGGTTGCGCAGCTCCACGCCGGTGAGCGAGTCGAACCCGAGATCGCGGAACGGGCGCTCGACGTCGACGCTCTGGGCGCCCGCGTGCCCCAGCACCGCGGCTACCTGTGTGCGCACCACGTCGAGAACCACGGCCGCGCGCTGCTTCACCGGCAGCGACCGCACCCGCGTCGCCAGCCGTGACCCGGTCTCCTCGTCCCGGCCTTCAAAGCCGGTGTCCAGCAGCGCGCGCACCTCGGGCAGATCCTCGATGAGCGGCCGCCTGCGCGCCTCGGTGTAGGCGAGGAAGAAGCGGTCCCAGCGCACGTCGGCCACCACGACGGTGGCGTGGTCCTCGGGCTCGTCGCGGGTGAGGACCGCCAGCGCCCGGTCGGGGTCCAGCGGCGGCACACCGTGCCTGCGGAGCCGGTCCTCCACTCCGCCGACCGCCGCCATGCCATCGCCGGCCCACGGTCCCCACGCGTACGAGGTGGCGGGCAGCCCGAGCCTGCGCCGGTGCTCGGCGAGCGCATCCAGGTAGGCGTTGCCCGGTGCGTAGCCGCCCTGACCGGGGATGCCGAGCACTCCGGAGATCGAGGAGAACAGGATGAAGTCCTCCAGTTCCATCCCCGCGGTCAGCTCGTGCAGGTGCCTTGCCCCGCCGGCCTTCACCCGCAGCACCCGGTCGAGCTGATCGGTGGTGAGGGAATCCACCATCGCGTCGTCCAGCGCACCGGCGGCGTGGATCACCGACGTGACCGGGAACCGCGCGAGCAGCTGTTCCAGCGCACCGCGGTCACCGACGTCACACGCCACGACGCTGACCTCGGCACCGAGCGCACGTAACTCATCGGCAAGCTCCGCCGCCCCGGGGGCCTCCGGTCCGCGCCGACTGGCGAGCACGAGGTGGCGCGCGCCGTCGTGGGCGAGCTGCCGGGCCACCTGCGCGCCGAGCGCACCCGTGCCTCCGGTGAGCAGCACCGTGCCGCGCGGGCCGCGCCTCTCCGCGGCGGCAGCGGCGGCAGCGGCGTGCACGATCCTGCGGGCGAACGTGCCGGTTTCGCGGACGGCGACCTGGTCTTCGTGCCGCTGCGCCAGCACTGCCAGCAACCGTTCGAGCACCCGCTCGTCGGGTTCCTCGGGCACGTCGACGAGCCCGCCCCAGCGCTCGGGCTGTTCCAGCGCGATGACGCGACCGAGTCCCCAAACCGTGCTCTGCGCCGGGGCGCGCAGCGAGTCCGCCTGGTTCACCGCGACCGCACCCGAAGTGACGGTCCACAGTGGAACTTCGAGACCGGCGTCCACGAGCGCGTGGATCAGCGTCAGCGTGGCCGCGGTGCCGGCCGGTACCGCAGGGGTCGCCGGATTCGGAGCGTCCTCCAGCCCGACCAGCGACAGCACACCGTCGATGTGATGGGGAAGGCGGTCGCACAGGGCGGCGCGGCCCTCCGCGCCGAGCCGCAGCACGATCACTTCGGCGCCGCCCGCGCGCAGCGCATCCGGTACCGCCTGCGCCCAGGCCGGCTCGTCCTCGCCGGCCGGTGCGACGACCAGCCAGGTGCCGGTCGGTGTCCCGGTGCCGGTCGTGGTCGACGGAACCCACTCGACCGAGTACCGCAGCGCGTCCAGTTCGATGCCCGCGCGGCGCAGCTCGCGCCACCGCGCCAGCGCCGGTGTGGCCTCCGCGAGCCAATCCGGCCGGTCCTCCCGCAGCCCCAGCACCGCTGCTACCGCGTCGACGTCGTCGGCCTCCACGGCTGCCCACAACCCGCCGTCGTCGGCGGCATCCGGCTTCGCGGCCGTGTCGAGCCAGTAGCGGGTGCGCTGGAAGGGGTAGGTGGGCAGCGGGATCGGTTGTACAGCGGGGAATTGCGTGGTCCAGTCGACCGGGATGCCGGTGGTCCAGGCGGTGGCCGTGGCGGTGCGGAGTTGGGCGAGGCTGCCGTTGTCACGGCGGAGGGTGCCGGTGGTGGTGACCGGTGTGCCGGTGGCTTCGGCCGCTTCCTGGATGGGTGTGGTGAGGATGGGGTGGGGGCTGGGTTCGATGAAGGCGGTGTGAGCGGGGAGAAGGCTCTCGATGACGGGGTGGAGGAGGACTGGCTGGCGGAGGTTGCGGTGCCAGTAGTCGGCGGTGAGTTCGGTGCCGTCCAGTCGTGTGCCGGTGACGGTGGAGTGGAACGGGATGGTGCCGGGATGTGGGGTGATGGGGGCGAGTGCTTCGAACAGCTCGGTCTGGATGGTGTCGACGTGGGCGGTGTGGGAGGCGTAGTCGACGGGGATGCGCCGGACTCGGAGGTCTTGTTGTTCCAGTGTGGACAGTAGTGTTTCGAGTGGGTGTTGGGGTCCGGCGATGACGGTGGATTGCGGTCCGTTGAGCGCGGCGATGGTGATCTCAGGGTGATCGGTGAGGAGTGTGCCCAGTTCCTCGGCCGGGACAGCGACGGAGGCCATGGCGCCTTTGCCTGCGAGGTGTTGGGCGATGAGCTGGCTTCGGAGTGCGACGATGCGGGCGCTGTCATCGAGGGTGAGGATGCCCGCTACATGGGCGGCGGCGATTTCGCCTTGGGAGTGGCCGATGACGGCGCTGGGTTGGATGCCGTGGGCGCGCCAGGTTTCGGCGAGGGCGATCATCATAGCCCACAGCGCGGGCTGGACGACGTCCACCCGGTCCAGCGGTGCGTTCTCGTCTCGCAGGATGTCGGTGAGGGACCAGTCGACCAACGGTGCCAGTGCCTGTTCGCAGCGCTGGATCTGTTCGGCGAACACCGGTGACGAGTCGAGCAGGTCGGCGCCCATGCCGGGCCATTGCGAGCCCTGACCGGGGAACACGAACACGACCTTGCCCGCCGGACCCGCCGTGCCGCGGACGAGCCCGGGATGCGGCAGCCCGTCGCGCAGCGCCGCGAGCACGTCGGCGCGCTCCGCGACGTCTTCGCCGAAGACGGCGGCGCGCAGCCCGAAGGCTGGACGGGCGGTCGCGAGCGTGCAGCCGACATTGACGGGATCGGCCGCCGGATTCGCCTCCAGGTGATCGCGCAGGCGCCGCGCCTGGGCGCGCAACGCGTCCTCGTCAACTGCGGACAGCAACCACGGTGCGCCGAGCCCGCGGTCCACCTCGCGGTCCTGCGGTTCCGCTGGCGCGTCGGCGGGAGCCTGCTCCAGCACGACGTGCGCGTTGGTGCCGCTGATGCCGAAGGAGGACACACCTGCGCGGCGCGGGCGCGAGGTCTCCGGCCAGTCGATCGACTCGGTGAGCAGCGAGACCGCCCCGGCGCTCCAGTCGACGTGCGGAGTGGGATCGTCGACGTGCAAGGTGCGCGGCAGCAGGCCGTGGTGCATGGCCATGACCATCTTGATCACACCGACGACACCGGCGGCGGCTTGGGTGTGGCCGATGTTGGACTTCACCGAGCCCAGCCACAGCGGGCGTTCCCGGCCCTGGCCATAGGTGGTGAGCAGGGCCTGGGCCTCGATGGGATCGCCCAGCCGGGTTCCGGTGCCGTGCGCTTCAACCGCGTCCACTTCGGACGGTTCGAGTCCGGCGTTGCTCAGGGCGTGGCGGATGACGCGCTGCTGCGAGGGCCCGTTCGGTGCGGTGAGGCCGTTGGACGCGCCGTCCTGGTTGATCGCCGAACCGCGCACGACCGCGAGCACGAGGTGACCGCCCTGCCGTGCGTCGGAGAGGCGTTCGACGAGCAGCAGGCCGACGCCCTCACCCCAGCCGGTGCCGTCGGCGGTGCTGGAGAAGGCCTTGCACCGGCCGTCCGGTGACAGCCCGCCCTGCCGGCTGAACTCCACGAACATGCCGGGGGAGGACATCACGGTCACCCCGCCCGCAAGCGCCATCGAGCACTCGCCGCGCCGCACCGCCTCGGCGGCCAGGTGCAGGGCGACCAGCGACGACGAGCACGCCGTGTCGACGGTGACCGCAGGCCCCTCCAGCCCCAGCGCGTACGCCACCCGGCCGGAGACCACACTCGCGGTGCTGCCCGTCAAGCGGTAGCCGTCGGTACCGTCCGACGGTTCGTGCAACCGCGGACCGTAGTCCTGCGCCATCGCACCCACGAACACCCCGGTGTCGCTGCGCTGGAGGGTCTGCGGGTTGATACCGGCGCGTTCGAAGGTCTCCCAAGCCGTTTCCAGCAGCAGGCGCTGCTGCGGGTCCATGGCGAGCGCTTCGCGCGGGGAGATGCCGAAGAACGCCGCGTCGAAGTCGGCCATGTCATGCAGGAACCCACCCCGGGAGGTCACCGAGGCGCCGAGGTCCCAGCCTCGGTCGGCGGGGAAGGCGCCGATCACGTCCCGCTCGGCGGTGACCAGCCGCCACAGGTCCTCCGGGGTGGACACCCCGCCGGGATAGCGGCAGGCCATCCCGACGATCACCACCGGATCGCCATCGCGCGCCGCTGCCCGGGCCGGCACGACCGGGACAGCAGGCGTCGTGTCCTGCACGAGCCCCTTGAGGTGCGTGGTCAGCGCGAGCGGTGTGGGATGGTCGAACACTGCGGTGGCAGGCAGGTTCGTCGCGGTCGCCTTGGCGAGCTCGGCGCACAACGCTGCTCCGACGGCCGACGTCAAACCCTGGGACCGAAACGGCGTCGCGTCCTCGACCTCACCGGGGTCGCGGAGGCCCAGCGCCACCGCGGTGTGCCGGCGCACTATGTCGTGCAGGACGTCGTGTAGATCCTCTGTTCCCGCCTCCCGCAGCTGCAGTGCCAGCGTGGACTCGTCCTCCGCCGCCACCGCATCCACCGTGTCGAGCCAGTGGCGCGTTCGCTGGAACGGGTAGGTCGGCAGGGCTACCCGGCGTGCCCCGGTGCCCTCGAACAGCGCGGCCCAGTCGACGGCAATGCCGCTTACCCACGCCTCGGCGGCGGAGGTCAGCAGGCGGGTGAGGGTGCCTTCATCGCGGCGCAGCGAGCCGATCGCCGAAACGGGTTTTCCTGCCTGTTCGGCGGTTTCCAGCACGCGTGCGGTGAGCACCGGGTGAGGGCTGGGTTCGATGAAGGTGGTGCGGTGGTCCAGGAGCGCTTCGACCGCGGGCTGGAAGAGCACCGTCTGACGCAGGTTCCGGCACCAGTACCGCGGGGTCAGCTCGGTGCCGTCGAGCTCGCCGCCGGTGACGGTGGAGTGGAACGCGACCTCGCCGGACCGCGGTGTGATCGGCGCGAGGGCGTCGAGCAGCTCGTCGGTGATGCCATCGACGTGCTTGGAATGGGAGGCGTAGTCGACGGGCACCCGGCGCACCCGCACGTCGCGGCCCTCCAGCCAGGTGAGCAACCGTTCGAGCGGCTCGGACGGCCCGCTGACCACAGTGGACCGTGGCCCGTTGAGCGCGGCGAGGCTGATCTCGGCGTTGTCGGCGAGGATGTCGCGCAGCTCGTCGGCGGGCAGCGCGACCGACGCCATGCCGCCCCGGCCCGCGAGGTGGCGGGCGATGATCCGGCTGCGCAACGCGACCACGCGCGCCCCGTCTGAGAGGGAGAGGATGCCCGCCACGCACGCAGCGGCGATCTCACCCTGAGAATGGCCGACGACCGCGGCCGGGCGCACACCGAGCCCCCGCCACACCTCGGCCAACGAGACCATCACGGCCCACAACGCGGGCTGGACGACGTCAACGTGCTCCAGCCCGGCGTCGGGAGCGCTCCCGCGCAGCACGTCGGTGAGCGACCAGTCCACGAACGGCGCGAGCGCGTCCTCGCAACAGCCGATCGCCTCGGCGAACACGGCCGAGGAGTCGAGCAGTTCCGCGGTCATGCCGACCCACTGCGGACCCTGGCCGGGGAAGACGAAGACCGGATCGGTCGCGTTCGCCGCCTGCCCGACGGCCACCGATGCCGAGGGCTCACCCGAGGCCACCGCGGCGAGACCGTCGAGCACCGGGCCGATCGCGTCGCGATGCGGGGCGAGCACGACCGCGCGGTGCTCGAGCTCCGAGCGGGAGGTGACCAGCGACCAGCCCACGTCGAGCACGTCTGGAACGCCGTCGAGCGCGGACGCCAGCGCAGCCGCTTGCGCGCGCAGTGCGGCCCCGCTGGCAGCGGACAGCGGCAGCGGCAGCGGCTCGGCAGGTGGCCGCTGCTCGGCAGGTGGCCGCTGCTCGGGAGGTTCCGGCCGCGGCGGCGCGGACACCGCGATGTGGCAGTTCGTACCGCCGACGCCGAAGGAGCTCACCCCGAACAACGCCTGCTCGTCGCGCACCGGTTCCACCGACGTCTGGACCCGCAGATTCAGCTCCTCCAGTGGGATCACCGGGTTGGGCGTGCGGAAGTCCGCGGTGGGCACGAGTGTTGCGGCGCGCACGCACAGCGCGGTCTTGATGAAACCGGCGATGCCCGCCGCGGCTTCCAGGTGGCCGATGTTTGACTTGATCGACCCGACGCGCAGCGGGCTGCCCGCCTCGCGCGCCGCCCCGATCACCGCACCGAGCGCGGCCGCCTCGACCGGGTCACCGGTGGGCGTCCCGGCACCGTGCAGCTCGACGTGGACCACCGCGCCGGGATCGCTGGTCGCCTGCTGGTAGGCGGCGCGGATCGCGTCGGCCTGGCCCTCGGCGGTCGGGGTCGAGAGCTGATCGCCGCCGCCGTCGTTGGCGACGGCACTGCCCCGGATCACGCAGTAGATGTCGTCGCCATCGGCGAGCGCGGCCGCCAGCGGCTTCAGCACGACGGCGCCGCCGCCCTCACCCTGGGCGAAGCCGTTGGCCCGGGCGTCAAACACGTGGCACCGCCCGTCCGAGGACAGCGCCCCGAACCGGTGGGCGGCGATGGCGTGGTGCGGGGTGAGCCGCAGGGCCACGCCGCCCGCGATCGCCACGGCGCACTCACCCCGCCGCAGGCTCTCCGCGGCGAAGTGCACGGCGACCAGCGACGAGGACTGCCCTGCGTCGACCACGAGGCTGGGCCCCTTGGCCCCCAGGAAGTACGACACGCGGTTGGCGATGATGGAGCGCAGCGAGCCGGTGAAGGTGTGCGGGGTGATCGCCTCGGTGCCCCGCCCGCGGACGAGGGTGGTGTAGTCGTCCCCGGCCACGCCGACGAACACACCGGTGCGGGAACCGGCCACCGCTCGGTCGGTGATTCCGGCGTCCTCCAGCGCTTCCCAGCCCAATTCGAGCATCAGCCGCTGCTGCGGGTCCATCATCGCGGCTTCCCGCGGCGACATTCCGAAGAACCGGGCGTCGAAGCCCGCGACGTCGTCGAGGAACGCGCCGCGCTGGACGATCGCCGCCTCGGCGTCGGACAGACCCGCCAGCGAGGCGGGTTCCCAGCGGCCGGCCGGAACCGGCGCGTCGACGGCCGTCCCCGCGGTCAGCAGCGACCACAGCGCGCCGGGATCGTCCGCGCCGGGCAGTCGGCAGGCGAGTCCGACGACCGCGATATCCCTTTCGAGGCGCAGCGACACCGCGTTCCCCTTTCGTGGTTTCGTGGTACCGAGGCTGATCGCGTGCTCCGGGCAGTCGGCGGCGCCGCGGTCTGCTCCGGTTCCGGGGTCGGGCGAAGTCGAGTCGCTCCGCGAGAGCGCGTTGCCCGGCGCCGGTGCCAAGGTCGTGCGCGTTACCCCGGATCAGTTCTACGCAGCAGCTGACCGCGGCGTAAAGTGGACCTTCGTATCACGAGCAAATCGTTGGCAGGACTGGTTTTCGCACCAGTGCCGGTGCCGGTGCCGGTGCTGTGGCGGGAACCCCAGGTTGCTGCTCGCCCGTTGGTCCGGGCGCGCATCCCGTCGGCTTCGGCCGTCCGCCGGTTACGGGAGTGAACGAGATCGCAGCGCGGTGCCGAAAGCGCCGTACGGGTAGCCGGCCGAACACGGATCGCTCGCCTCGTCCAACCTGGTGATCTCGTCGTTTTCCAGCACGAGGTCGCCGGCCGCGAGGTTGCTCGCGAGCTGCTCGCTGCTGCGGGCGCCGAGCACCACTGCGCTCACCCCGGGCCGGGCCGCCACCCAAGCGAGCGCGATCGCCGCGGGCGTGACATTCCTCGTGGCGGCGATGTCGCGCAGGATGTTCAGCACATTCCAAGTGCGGTCTCGCGCGACATGGGTGCTGTAGAGTGCGCAGACGTAGTTGTCGTGCATCTTCCCCCGCTCCAGTTGATCGGCGAAGCGGGAGTCCGCCGGGCTTGAGTGCGGGGAGTACTTGCCGGTGAGCAACCCGCCCGAGAGCGGGGACCAGGCCAGCAGCCCGAGGCCGTTGGCGTTGCCCGCCGGGATGATCTCCCATTCCACCTCGCGGCACAGCAGGCTGTACTGCGCCTGGTACGTCACCGGGGCGGTCAGGCCGAGCGCCTGCACCAGGTCCACGGCCTTCTGCAGCTGCCAGCCGGTGAAGTTGGACAGCCCGACGTACCGGATCTTTCCCTCGCGGACAGCGTCGTCCAAAAAGGACATCGTCTCCTCCAGCGGGGTCAGCGGATCCCAGGTGTGCATCTGGTAGAGGGCCACCGATTCGACGCCGAGGCGTCTGAGCGAATCCTCCAGAGCCCGCGTCAGGTTGTGCCTGGAGTTGCCCCAATCGTTCATCGTGGCGCTCGTGGTGTACCCGCCGCCCTTGGTCGACAGCAGGACGCGCCCGCGCACCTCGGCGGACTGCTTGCCGAGCCAGCGGCCGATGATCTGCTCGGAGCGCCCGTCGACGTAGCCGTCCGCGGTGTCCACGAGAAGGCCGCCGGAGTCCACGAAGGTGCCGAGCGTCCGGCCCGCCTCCGCCTCGTCCGTCTGGTCGCCGAACGTCGCAGTGCCGAGCACGAACACCGAAGTGCCGAGGCCACTGGCTCCCAGCGGTACGTGTTTCATCTCTTGCCACCTCGCTGGCCCGTGGTCAGGTCTCTCGCGATGTCGTCGGCTCTCGGTGGGACTGGTGCTCCCACCGGCCGGGCGTGCCGCGCCAGAGCGATCGATCCCATCCTTGCTCGCGCACCACCGCAGTTGAATTGCACTTTCGTACAGAGCGGAATGCCACGGTGATCTCCGGCGGCAGCACAGCGGGGCGGACCCCGCGAGTTCCGGGCGCCGACCACGGCGTACGAAGGTTCAATTCAAACCCCGGTTCCGGTGGGGTACGAACAACGTGACGTGCCGCGCCCCCTCCCGCCGCACCCCGAGGATGAGAATGTCCGATAATGCGCCGGAAGTTGACTTCGATCACCACTCCGCGGAATACGCCCGCGATCCTTGGGCCGCCAACATCGCGCTGAACTCCCACACACCCGTGGCCTACAGCAGGCACCACGGCGGATTCTGGTTGGTGAGCGGGTACGACCAGGTGTCAGAGGTCGCGCACCGGCCCGAGGTTTTCTCCTCCGAGCACGAGCTGCCCAACACGCCGGGACGACCGCAGGGCACTGTCGTGCCCGCCTCGTCGTTCCGCGGGCTGCCGCTGGAGGTCGACCCACCCGAGTTCATGCAGTGGCGCAAGCAGCTGAACTCCTTCTTCTCGCCGCCGGCGGCGAGGCGGCTGCGCCCGCGCATCCAGCAGTACGCCACGTGGTGCGTCGACCAATGCGTGGAAAGCGGCGAGATCGATCTCGTCCTGGACCTCGCGAACCCGGTTCCCGCGCTGATCACCCTCGACATCGTCGGGTTGCCGATGGACGACTGGCGGTTGTACGCCGACGTCGTGCACGCGCTGGTCTACACCCATCCGGGCACACCGGAGTTCGACCGCGTCGAGGCTGGTTTCGCGCAACTCGTCGAGACGGTGCGGGAAGTGATCCCGCAACGGCGCGCCGATTCCGGCGACGACCTGATCAGCTTCCTAACGCAGGTCGAGATCGACGGCGAGAAGATCTCCGACGAGGACATCGTAGCGGTCTGCAACGCCGTCATCCCCGGCGGTGTCGACACCACCACGGCACTGCTGGCGTCCACATTGGACTACCTCGACCGGGAACCTGCGGACCGCCGGAGGCTCATCGAGTCACCGGAGCTGATCCCGAAGGTCTGCGACGAGTTCCTCCGGTATTACACCCCGGTCGTGGGCGTCGGGCGCACCGCCGTGGAGGACACGGCGATCGATGGCTGCCCGGTCGGCAAGGGCGATCGCGTACTGCTGTCCTGGGCGGCCGCGAACCTGGACGCGAAGACCTTCCCGAACCCGGACATGATCGACCTCGACCGCGACGCTCGCAAGCAGGCCGCCTTCGGCATCGGAATCCATCGGTGCATCGGACGCCACATCGCCCGGATGGACTTCGAGGTCGTGATCGGCGAGGTGCTGCGGCGCATGCCGGACTACCGGATCGTGGCCGGGGCGGCCGAGAAGTACTCCACGGTGGGCCAGATCAACGGCTACGTGAAGATGCCGGCCCGTTTCACGCCCGGTCCGCGGACCGGGCCGGACGCGGCCACCGTCGCCGCGCTACCCCGGATTTGAGGGAGGACCATGACACAACCGGGAAGGGTGCTGCGACTCGGGGCGAGCATCGATGGCCCGGGTGGGCACATCGCCGCGTGGCGGCATCCGCTCACCCAAGCCGACGCCCAACTCGATTTCGGATTCCACCAGCGCAACGCCGCGTCGCTCGAACGCGGCGTGTTCGACTGCGTTTTCGTCGCCGACGTGGTGGCGCTGTGGGGTACCGACGTGGAGCACCTGAGCCGCACAGCGCGCAACGAGCACTTCGAGCCGCTGGCCCTGCTGTCGGCCTACGCCGCGCTGACCGAGCACATCGGGCTCGCCGCAACCGCCACCACCACCTACAACGATCCCTACGACCTCGCCCGCAAGTTCGCGTCGCTGGACCACCTCAGCGGTGGCCGCGCGGGGTGGAACATGGTGACCTCGGCCGCGCCGTGGGAGTCGCGCAACTTCGGCTTCCCCGAACACATGGAGCACGACCTGCGCTACGCGCGAGCCGAGGAGTTCCTCTCGGTGGCGAACCGGCTCTGGGCCTCCGGTGACGAGCCGATCGAGCACACCGGGCGGTTCTTCAGCGTTCGAGGACCGCTCAACGTGGCGCCCTCGCCGCAGGGCCGGCCGGTGATCTTCCAGGCCGGTGCATCCCCGGTCGGCCGAAAGTTCGCCGCGCGGCACGGGGAAGTGCTGTTCACCAGGCATACGCGGCCCTCCGACGCCCAGGACTTCTACGCCGACCTTAAGGCGCGCGCGGCCGCGCACGGCCGTGCTCCGGAGTCGATCCAGATCTGGGTCGGCCTGCAGCCGATCGTGGCGAGCACCGAGGCGCAGGCGCGGGAGCTGCTGCTGGAACTCCAGGAGTTGATGCCGGACATCGTCGCCCTTCGTGCGCTGCAGGACCAGCTGGGTGATGTGGATCTGACCGGGTATCCGCTGGACGGGCCGGTGCCGGATCTTCCTGTCAACAACCGTTCGCAGAGCACCGCCCAGCGCTGGATCGACCTCGCCCGCCGGGAGAATCTGACGCTGCGCCAGCTGTCCCTGCGTACCGCGGCTGACATCGTCGCGGGCACCCCCGAGCAGCTCGCCGACCACATGGAGACGATGTTCACCCAGGCCGCGGCGGACGGTTTCCTCATCGACTTCCCGTACCTGCCGGGAGCGCTGGAGGACTTCGTCGACCACGTCGTGCCGGAGCTGAGACGGCGCGGCCTGGTGCGCAACGAGTACGTCGAGGGCACGTTGCGGGACAACCTCGGCCTCACCGAGGCGCTGGTGGGAGGTGTGCGATGACCATGCTGCTTTTCGCCCAGTTGACGACTCCGCCGGATGGCGGCGGAACCGGTCGTGCCGCGTTCATCCGCGCCCGCGACTGGGCTCGCGCCGCGCAACGGGCAGGCATCGACGCCTTGCTGCTCGACGACCGGCAAAGCGCCGGTCCGGACGGGGCGAGGGCGTTCGAGGCGGGCACCCTCGCGGCGGCGCTGGCAGTCTGCACCGAAGGCATCGGGCTCGTGCCGTCGATCTCGACGGGGCAGCTCGCGCCCTACCACGTCGCGCGGCTGCTGGCGACGATCGACTACCTCAGCGGCGGCCGCGCGGGCTGGGAGATGCGCGCCCCCGGTGCCGACTGCGAGGCCGCCAACTACCACGCAGGCGGTGCCGCGGGGGCGGACCGGCAGCTCGCCCGTGCCGAGGAGTTCGCCCGAGTGCTGGCCGGGCTGTGGGACAGCTTCCAGGACGACGCGTTCCTCCGCGACCGCGAATCGGGCATCTACTTCCTGCCGGAGCGGTTGCACGCGCTGGACCACCAGGGCGAGCACTTCGAGGTGGCTGGTCCGCTCAACATCGCCCGCCCACCGCAAGGACATCCGGTGCTGGTGAAGCGCATCGCCGACACCGGCACCGCCGCGCTCGCGGGCCGCGTCGCCGACGTGGCGATCGCGCCGGCCGACCGGGCGGACGGCCTCGCGGAGATCCGGCGCGCGGTGACCGAATCCGCGACCGGCGCCGGGCGCCGGCCCGAGGACGTCCTGGTCCTGCTGGAGCAGCCGGCGGACACGCCCGTCGAGCACCTGACCGGGCTGGCCGGGACCGGACTGGTCAACGGATTCATCCTGTCGGCGCCCAGCGCCGACGCGGTGCTCAGCAGCGCCATCGCTGTGCGTCGCCACTTGTCCGCGTCCTCGGGCGGCACGCTGCGGGCAAGGCTGGGTCTTCCCCGCCCGGCCGGCAAGCAGGCAGTTGCGTGACGAAGTGATCGAGCCTCAACCACGACACATGGGAGCGAACGACAGATGAGTGCGTATCCGAACCTGCGCGGCAAGGTCGCCGTGGTTACCGGCGGTGCCTCTGGAATCGGGAAGGGCACCGCGCAGCAACTCCTCGCCGAGGGCATGCAGGTGGTCATCGCCGACATCGAGCGCGATGTCCTGGACAAGACTGCCAAGGAGATCGGCGCGGTCGGCATCCACACCGATGTCAGCGACCTGGAGAGCGTGCAGGCGCTCGCGAGCTCGGTGATCGACCGGTTCGGCACCGCGCACGTGGTCTTCAACTGCGCGGGCATCGGGCCGATCGCCCGGATCGCCGACATGAAGATCGAGGACTGGCACTGGATGCTTGGCGTCAACCTCTACGGCGTCATCCACGGCGTTCAGACCTTCCTGCCCATCCTGGAAGCCAACGAGGACGGCGGACACATCGTGAACACGGCTTCCATCTTCGGGATGTTCACCGCTTCGCCGCTCGGCGCGTACTCCGTGAGCAAGTTCGGCGTGGTGGCCCTCACCGAGACGCTCGCCGCCGAACTGGAGCAGGACGGCTCCAAGGTGGGTGCGACCGTGCTGTGCCCCTCCACGGTGTTGACCAACGTCGGTTCGAGCACCCGGAACCGGCCCGAGCGGTACGCCGGCGGCGCGCTCACCGACTTCGAGCTGACCGAGGAGGAGTTCCAGGCTCACCGGTGGCTGACCCCGGAAGAGGCGGGTGCTGTGGTGGTCCGGGCCATCAAGGCCGGCGACCTGCACGCCTGCACCCACCAGGAGTCGCGCCCCTTGATCGAGGAGCGCCACCAGCGCATCGCCGAAGCCTTCGAACGGGGGACCCGGCCGGCGGACGGGTGATGAGGTAGCCCCGGGGACGGCGAATGGAGGCGGACCCGCATCGGGCCCCCGCCCCCGTTCGCCGTTGGCGTCTGGTCAGCGACGCGTGGCGGTGATGAACAGGTAACCGTTCTCCGGTGTGACCGCCGCCAGGCGCATGAAGTGGGTCAGGGAATCGATCTCCTCCGCCGTGGCGTGCTCCAGGAACTGATCGCGCATCTCCTCCACGGTGTCGGCGAGCACGGTTCCCGTGCGCAGCACGTTGTCGCTGATGTCGTGGATCTCGACGTCGACGAAGCCATGCGCGGCCAGCTGCTCGCGGTACTCCTCGACCGAGCCGAGGGCGTGGATCTTGTAGGTCTCCCGGATGTGGTCCATCACCACCTTTCCCTCGGGGCTGACGGGGCCGCGCTCCACGACGTCGGCGATCGCCAGCCGCCCGCCCGGGCGCAGCACGCGCGCCGTCTCCGCCAGCACCTGACCGCGGTCGGGCATGTGCAGCATCGACTCCAGCGCCCAGGCCGCGTCGAAAGACCCGTCCGGGAACGGGATGCTCATCGCGTCCGCGTACCGGAACTCCGCCCGGTCGGCGAGGCCGGCCTCGGCCGCCCGCTCCTGGCCCTGCTCGACCTGCAGCTCGCTGATGGTGATGCCGACGACGCGCACGTCGCGGGAGCGCACCAGGCGCATGGCCGGATTGCCGTTGCCGCAGCCGATGTCGAGGATGCGCTGTCCCGGCTCCGGGTCCAGGCCCGAGATCATCAGGTCGGTGAGCCGATCCGTGGCCACCTCGATCGGGCTGTCGTCGGAGTCGTCCTCCCAGTAGCCGAAGTGCAGGTTCTGCCCCCACAACGCGTCGATCCGGCCGGCCGTGCTGAACTTGTCGGTGCCGTTGTAAAAACCGGCCACATCATCGTTGTTGACATTCATGAGGTTTGCCACCGCTTCCATCAAAGGGCTTGCCTGGTCCTTCGGACAGGGAAATGGCTGTGTTGGGGCAGAGTGCGACGACCTCCCGCACGGTGGCGGCGCGCGATGGATCGGGTTCCGGATGCAGCACGGTGACCCGCCCGTCGTCTCCCGAATCGAAGAGATCGGGGGCTGCGCGCACGCAGTGGCCGGCGCCGATGCAGCGGTCCTTGTCCGCGGAGATGCGCAACGGGAACTCCTACCATGCAACGGGAAACTTGTCGATTCCGAAGATCGCGGCGTCGTATTTGAACTCCAGGTCGTCGACATCGACAGCCAGCCGGAGTGAGGGAACGCGCCGGAACAGCGTCTCGTAGGCCGTCTCCAGCCAGGCCCTGGCCAGGTTCTGCCCGAGACACTGGTGGACGCCGTACCCGAAGGCCACGTGGTTGCGGGCGCTGCGGTGGATGTCGAATTCTCCGGCGCGCTTGAAGGCCCGCTCGTCGTGGTTGGCCGAGGCGCAGAGCGCGAAAACGCCGTCTCCATCCCGGATGACCTGGTCGCCGACCTCGATGTCGGCCTTGGCGATCCTGGTGAAGGTCGGCCCGTCCGCGATCGTGTGGTACCGGAGCAGTTCCTCCACCGCGCCCGGCCACAGCGAGGGGTCGGCGCGCAGCTCGGCGAGCTGCCGTGGATGCCGAAGCAGCGTCAGCGTACCGAGCATGATCATGTTGGCCGTGGTCTCGTGGGCGGCGATCAGCAGCTGTAGGACCATGCCGACGGCGGCGTTGTGGGTGACCTCGCCCGTCGCGATCCGCTCGGTGACAAGCCGCCCGATGAGATCGTCGCCCGGCTGCTGCTCGCAACGGGTGATCGCGGCATCGGTGTAGGCCCGCAGCTCCGAAACCGAGTTCCGCATCTGCTCGGAGTCCATCATCTTGCGGCTGCGGATCCGGCCCTGGAAGAACTCGTGGTCGTCGTAGGGGACGCCGAGCAGCTGGCAGATGCCCAGCGAGGGGATGACCAGCGCGAACGATTCCGCGAGGTCGGCCGGGCAGCCCTGCGCTAACATCCGGTCGATCAATCCGTCCATCATGGACTGAATTCCCGGCCGCAGTGCTCTGATCCGCTTGACGCTGAACTCCGGGATCAGCATCCGCCGGTACACGTCGTGCTGGGGCGGGTCCATATTGAAGAACTCGCCCTCGTGCAGCTCGTACTGCTCCATGTCGGCAACGTCGGTCAGCAGCGGGAATCCGGGGTAGGTGAGGTCGGTGCTGATCCGGGGATCGGCCAGCACCTGCTGCACCTCGGCGTGCCGCGTGACGACCCAGGCCGGCCGCCCGTTAGGCAGCCTCACGCGGGCGAGCGGTCCCTCCTCGCGCAGCTGCGCGTACTCCGCCGGAGGGGAGAACGGGCATTGGCGGCGCATCGGAAAACAGCGTTCTGCGGCCTGCTTCTCATCGGGCGTGGTCATGGTGTCGCGTCCTTCTCGACGGCCTGTCGCATGGCACCTTCAGCACATCTCGGGCGCGTTGGCCGCGCGGGGCGGATGTGGGACAGGGGGAGTTCGTCCGCTGCGGCGGGCGGCCAGGTGTTGCACCGGTCGGCGGTGAGCCCGGACCGGTGCCGGCATGTACGGAGTCTCGCTCATGCCGGTCCCGCACCTGAAGTGGACCTTCGTACAGCAATCCCGCGGGATGCACGAAGGTTCAATTTACGACCGGCTCCCGCCGAGTTTAGAAATGGTCGTCCACCTTGGCCCAGGCATGACCGGAGAACCAACGTGACTGACACGACGACCCAGACGCGGTCCGACGCGCTCGCGCAGCGATACGTCACCCAGTTCCGGGAAGACGGATTCACACTCGTCCCCAATGTGCTTTCCCCGGACGAAGTCGCGCGGTACCGGGACGGCGCCTGGGCCGCGATCGAGAACCAGGGCCAGCTGGCCGGCATGGGATTGCGCGTCGGCCGCACCGCCGTCCGGATGACCACCGGTGCGTTCCAGGACGACGAGACCCTGCGCGACCTCGCGCGCCATCCCAAGCTCGGCGCGATCGCGGAACAACTGGCCGGCATGCCGCTGCGGGTGTGGGGCGGTGAGGCGCTGATCAAATCGCCGCACGACGACCAGCCGACCATGTGGCATGACGACATCACGCTCGCGCCGCTGGACGGCAAGATCACGCTGAACGCCTGGATCGCGCTCGTCGACGTGCCGGTCGAGCGCGGCTGCATGACGTTCATCCCGGGCTCGCACCGGCGCCCCGATCCCCACCGGGCACCACTGTCCGCGGCCCAGGAGAACCCCGATTCGTACCTGTTCGACGGGTGGCCGGAACTCGGCTGGAACCGCCGGGTCACCGTTCCGCTGCGGGCCGGCGACGTCACGTTCCACCACTGGCGGACCGGGCACACCGCAGGCCCCAACACCTCGGAGGACTCCCGGGTGGCGTTCATCACCACCTACACCGACGCGGAATCGACCTACCGGCCCCACCCCGGTCACGAGCTGCCCGACCTGGACGAAGGCCAACTGCCGCCCGACGACCGCTACCCGCGGATCGCTCAGTTCGCGACCGGCCGCTGAGCCCGGAGGCGGCGACTGTGTTGCACGCGGTTGTCACCGGCGCGACCAACGGGATCGGCGAGGCGACGGCGCGGCGGCTCGCCGGTGAGGGGATGGCGGTCACGCTGGTCGGCCGCAGCACTCAGCGCCTGGAGGCGGCGCGACAGCGGATCGTCACCGCCGTGCCGCGCGCCGAGCTCGCCCTGGAGCGGGCCGATCTCGCCGAACTCGAGGAGGTGCGCGATCTCGCCGGCAGGCTGCGCGCGGGACCGGCTCCGGACGTGGTGATCAGCAACGCCGCCGTGGTCGCCCCGCTCGACCGGCGCACCTCCGACGGCCTGCCGCGGATGCTGACCATCAACTACCTGGCGCCCTACCTGCTGCTGCGGGAACTCGCAGCGGTTTCGGAGCGGTCCAGGCTGATCCTGGTGGCTTCCGACCCGGCACTGCTGGCCCCCGAACCGGTCGACCTCGACGACCTCGCGTTTGCCTGGCCGCAGCGGCTGGGTGAACCCAGCGAGCTGTGGCCCTACCACGCCTACCTGCGGATCAAGAACATGAACCTGATGTTTGTCCACGCGCTCGCCCGCCGCCTGGGCGGGAGCGCTACCACCGTCAACGCCTGCCACCCCGGCATGATCGCGGGCACCGGCCTGGGCGGGGAGGCACCCGGGATCGGTCCGTTCATCGTGCAGGCGTACCAGGACGGCAGCCTGCCACCGCCCAGCCCGCAGCCCGGCGCCGGGAAGGACGGGGAGCTGCCCGGCCCGGACGTCGGAGCGGACACGCCTGCGTGGCTGGCGACCTCGCCCGCCATCGAAGGGAGGACCGGCGGCTTCTACGCCGACCGCGCCCCCGTCCGGACCGAACCGCACACCACCGACCCGCAGCGGTGCGAGCGGCTGTGGGCGAAAAGCGCCGGCCTGGTCGGTCTCGCCGTCTGACGGACCGGGCGTCAGCCGTGCTTTCCCGGGCCGGGGCGCTCGCCGGCTGCCGCCGCGAGATTGCTCGCGTGGACGTCCGCCGGTGGCAGCCACTGGCGTTCGGGGTCGAACGGCCGCAGGCGCGAGGTGACGTGGTCGATCAGCCGGGGCAGCACGGGATGCCGGTTGTCCCGCTGCCACAGCATGGAGTGCAGGTAGACGGGTGTCGGATCGACGATGGGCAGCTGCACGATCCCCGGGTGCCACGGGACCCGCAGCAGTTCGCCGCTGAAGGTGAAGCGGTCCGCTGACGCGGCGATGTAGTCCAGCATGTGGTCGAGGCCGAAGTTCGGGCCCGAGGTGTCGATGGTGAGCCCGAACTCGCGGGCGATGCAGTCGTAGAAGTCGGCCCACTCGCTGCCAGGCTCGTTGCTCGGCATCCAGGCGACCGAGTCCCGGAGGTCGGTCAACCGCACCCGCCGCCGGTCGGTGAGGGGATGCGCGCGGCCGACGAGGACGTGGAGGGGACCGAGATAGGCGGGGATGTGCTCGATGCTCGGATCGAGCGCGCCCACCACCCGGGCGAAGGCGACGTCGATCGAGCCGTTGGTCAGCGCGGTCCGTCCGCTCCGGAGCCCGTGCGAGGTGACGATGTCGATCTCCACGTCGGCGTGGCTGTCGTGGAACGTCCTGACCAGTTCGGTCGCCGGGAGGCGGGTGCCGATCACGTCCACCCGCAGCGGTCGGTTGCGGACCCGGATCGACTCCACGGCCTGATCGGCCAGCGCCAGCAGGGGCCGGGCGTGCAGGAGGAACGCGGCACCGCCCTCGCTGAGCTTGGCCCCGGTCTGGGTGCGGTGCAGCAACGTCGTGCCCAGCGAGGCTTCCAGCCTCGCTATCCGCTTGGAGATCGCCTGCTGGGTAATTCCCAGCTGGTCCGCGGCCTCGCCGAAGTACTGGGTGTCCGCGACGACGATGAAAGCCCGGACCGCACCGAGGTCGAGTTCCATCCTGCCCCTTCCGTGCCGACCGACCGCCGACGAGGCACCACCGGTTTCCCGGCGGTACCCGTCGCACCGCGTCCAGTACTTCCGCCTGGGCAACACTACCCACGCGGCGAAGCCGGCGTCGGACGCCACCGCCTCGTGCTCGGGCAGGCGTCGGGGCGGCGAACGGCTGCTAATCCCCGGTGGACTCCAGGATCACGGCGGTGAAGATCCCGCCCACCCCGTAGGCGAGCAGGAGGGCGTAGCGCCAGTTCACCTGCTCCACGTTGACGAGGTGGTCCAGGCCCGCCAGCGGGTCCGCCGGTCCGATGTGACCAACTCGACGGGAGAAGTCCCACGGGGTCACGGTGAAGTCGAGCGACAGCGGGTCGAGGAACTCCTGCTTGGTCAGGTCGTGCCCGAGGAACGGGCAGACCACGTGATCGAGATCGGATACGGCGATGCCCGCCTGCGCAGCCGCGGCGGCCACCACGTGCTGCACATCCTTGGTCACCGTCGGCCAGATGCGCTCCGCGTCCACGATCTCGCTGCCCCGTGAACGCAGGTAGACCGGCCCGGCGGGGTTCTCGTGCTCCCGCGTGAACGGCTCCAGGCCACGACCCACCGGTTCCAGGTCGGGATCGCTGAGGGACGAGATGCCGGCGATGCGGGCGAACCCACCCTTGCGGGAGAGGACCGCCGCGGCCGCGCCGTCGCCGAACGGGCAAGTGGAGGAGCGCCAGCGGTCGACCTCGGGTTCGCGCCAGCAATCGGCCGCGGTGACGAGGGCGAGCTCCTCCTCGTCCCGGCCCCGCAGATACGCCGAGGCGAGCTCGAAGGCGACGAGCGAGCTGTCGCACCCGCAGTCGAGGTCGCTCGTGATGCACCGGCCGGTGGGAACTCCGAGCTGCCGGTGCACGTAGGCCGCGCCGTGCCAGAGCCGGCCACCGGGGGAGAGCATCATGGAGTGCAGGGCGAGGGAGATCTGCGCTGGGCGGCGCTTCGCTCGCTGGAGCGCGAGGCGTGCGGCGTCGACGGCCAGGTCCGGCGAGTGCTGTTCAGGCGGCGCGACCGTCACCGAGAGCTGCTGCGTCTCCGCCGCCTCGCGCCTCGTCCAGGCTCCTGCGGCGAGAGCTTCGTCGACTGACACGGTGGGTGGGAGAACGCCGGCGATTCCGGCGAGGAACACATCGCCCATGAGGTCACGCTCGCTTTCGTTGTCGAGCGGGCGAGAAGAACGAATCGCGCCGCAACGGCATCGGGCTCGGCTTGAGCTTTCGCGTCGAGCGCGTCAGCCGCCCGTCATTTTCTATGCAGGGCGCGCGGTAGCTGTAAATTGAACCTTCGGACATGAACAAAAGTGCATGTCCGAAGGTTCCATTGAGCCAGTCAGCGGGCTGGGCAAGACTGCAAGGACGCTGGCATCGGCTGGAATTCGCTTACGCCCGGAGAACAGCCGGTGCTGCGCGAAGCGATTCCGCTGCCGTGGTTGCTTCCCCGAGCCGGCGTGTTCGGTGTCGATCGCGATCAACCGATGCGTCCGGACCGTGCGGCCTGTCCCATATCCCGTTGTGAGGATGCAGATGGATTTCGCGCTCACCGCCGCTCAGAACCAGCGATACGAGGAAATCCTCCTCGACACGCGGAACCGGCTGACCGGCGACGTCGAGCTCTTCGAGGACAAGTGGCGGGAGGCCGCCGGCCTGGGGCTCACCGGTCTGTGCATCCCGGCGGAATACGGCGGCAGCGGTCTCGGCGCGTTCGACACGGCGATCTGCCTGGAGGCATTCGGCCGCGGGTGCCCGGACACCGGCTTCGTCTTCGCGGTGTGCGCCCACCTCCTCGCCGGCGCCGTGCCCATCCGCGACTTCGGCTCGACGACCCTCCGCCGCGACCTGCTGCCAGGACTGGCCGTCGGAGACCTCATCGCGGCCAACGCCATCACCGAGGACGACGCGGGCTCGGACACCAGCAAGCTCTCCGTCACCGCCCGCCGCGACGGCGGTTCGTACGCGATCGACGGAGAGAAGTCGTTCGTGAGCAACGGACCGAACGCGGATCTGCTCCTGACCTACGCCTCGACATCACCCGGCGGCGGATTCCTCGGGATCTCCGCCTTCGTGGTGCCCTCCGGCCTCAGCGGCGTCGCCCTCGGCGAGCCGTTCGAGAAGATGGGGCTGGACGGCTGCCCGGCGGGACGGGTGACGTTCCGCGACTGCCACGTGCAGGAGAGCCACCGGCTGGGCGCCGAAGGCCAGGGCTCCGCGATCTTCGCGCACGCCATGAACTGGGAACGCGCGTGCCTGTTCGCCGCCTACATCGGCATGATGGACGACCAGCTCGAACGCTGCGTCGCGCACGCCAAGCAACGGCGCCAGTTCGGCCGCGCCATCGGGAACTTCCAGGCCGTGTCGCACCGGATCGCGACGATGAAGCAGCGGCTGGAAAGCGCCCGGCTGCTGCTGTACCGCGCCTGCTGGCTGATCGACCAAGCGGGCGACGGACAGGCGTCGGCCACCGCGCTGGCCAAGGTGGCCGTGTCCGAGGCCGCGGTGGCCAACAGTCTGGACGCCGTTCAGATCTTCGGCGCGGCCGGCTACCTGGTCCCGGGCGGTATCGAGCGTTACCTGCGGAATTCGGTCCCGACCACGTTGTTCTCCGGCACCACGGAGATCCAGCGGGAGATCATCGCGCGAGAGGTGGGACTGTGAGCCTGCACGACCTGCTCATCGACGCGGCGGCACGCCACCCGGACCGGCCGGCGGTCGCCGGGCCGTCGGGTGAGATGAGCTATGCGGAGATCGACGAGACGACGAGACGACTGGCGCACCGCCTGGCCGATCTGGGAGCCGGGCGTGGAGACCGGGTGATCGTCTGGTCCGGCAAAGCACCCGTCGCCATCGCCGCGATGCAAGCGGCGCTGCGGATCGGTGCCGCCTATGTACCGACTGACGGCGCGAGCCCGCCGGGCCGGGTGGCGGCGATCGCGCGGGACTGCGGCGCGGCGGTGGTGTGCTCCACCGGCCCGCAGATCGAGGACCTACCCCCGGGGACGGCGTGGCTTGACCTGTCGGCGCCGCTGCCCGGGACCGGCAATGCGCCGGGAGCGGTTAGCGCCGATCCTGACGACCCGGCCTACATCCTCTACACATCCGGTTCGACGGGAACTCCCAAGGGTGTCTGCATCAGCCACGGAAACGCCCGCGCATTCGTGGATTGGGCGGCGCGGACGCTGCGTGCCCAGCCCAGCGACCGGTTCGCCAACCACGCTCCGCTGACCTTCGACCTCTCGGTGCTTGACCTCTACGTCGCGTTCGCCGCTGGCGCCTCAGTGCACCTCATCCCCGCCGAGCTCGGGTATGCGCCGGTGCAGCTCACGGAGTTCCTGCACAGCCGCGAGATCACCGTCTGGTACTCGGTTCCCTCGGCGCTCATCATGATGATGCGCGACGGCGGGCTCCTGGACCGGCCAGCACCACCGGCATTGCGTGCCGTGCTCTTCGCGGGCGAACCGTTCCCCATCGGACACGTCCGGGAACTACGTGCGTGGACCGGTGCTTGTCTGCTGAACCTCTACGGGCCGACGGAAACCAACGTGTGCACCGCCCACGAAGTGGTGGACGCGGACCTGCAGCGCGACCGGCCGGTGCCGATCGGCAAGGCCACCTGCGGGGACGAGGTCTGGGCCGAGAAGCCCGGCGGCGCGGTGGCCGGACCCGGCGAGAACGGTGAACTGGTCGTCACGGGCCCGACGGTGATGTTGGGCTACTGGGGCCGGGAACCGCAGTACGGCCCTTATCGGACCGGGGACATCGTGCGGGTGCTCGACGACGGTTCCTTCGACTACGTCGGACGCCTGGACCATCAGGTGAAGGTTCGGGGCAACCGCATCGAGCTCGGCGAGGTGGAGGCGGCGATCACCAAGCACCCCGCCGTGGCAGAGGCCGCGGCAGCGGTACGCGGCACGGGGATGGATGCCCGGCTCGAGGCGTTCGTGGTCGCACGCCCGGAGCAGAAGCTTGGTGTGCTGGAGATCAAGCGGCACATGGCCGGAAAGCTGCCGCGCTACATGATCCCCGACGGAGTGCACATCGTTGCGTCCTTGCCCACGACGAGGAATGGGAAGACGGACCGTACGGCTCTCTTGGCCGGGAGGAGCTGAAGCCGGAGGCGAACGAGTGCCGTTGCCGACTGCGGGTTCACGGAAATGGGAAGCACTGGGAGGAGTACGACATGACGCAGGGCGATGTGTCCGAACGGTTGCTGGCTTTCATCCGGGAGCGGTTTCTCCAGGACGATCCGGCAAGCAGTCTGGACGGCGAAACGCCTTTGCTCGATTGGGGAATCATCAACTCGATGAACATCGCGGAGCTGCTCGCCTTCATCAACAGCGAATTCGACCACGGAGTGCCGTCGGACGCGGTTGTCGCGCGGAACTTCCGGACCGTCAAGGATATCGCCACCATGATCGCCGGCTAGTCGGACACCGAGTAGCACGCGTCCCCAACGGCGGGCGGCCTGTGCGACGGCGAGAGCAACGACGGCGGAGGGTGTGCGCGCCTGACAAGATCCAATCGGGATTCAGTCACCTAGACCAGTCGCGGCTGTCCGTTCGGCCGTCCCGGGGAACCACCGCTCGGGCGATGGTCGTGATCCACCAAGCATTGCTGCCTCCGTGCTGGGCGACGTAGCGTTCCGCCGCCGTCCGGTTGCCGAACCGCAGCTCTTGCGCTCGCGTGTTGTGCACGATCTTGACTGCCAACAGAACGTCTCCACTCGAAGTTCACTTGCAACGAGAAGTCAGTCAGGCACACGGCCAAAGCCTCGGGTCAGGTGAGGACACGTGTCCCGCGCAGGCTTTTGAGCTCCCCGAAGAGGGCCGGGCTCGGGTCGATAGGGTACTGGTCGACGGCCAACTTGGTGCGTCGGGCGCCGTGGCGGACCACGACGCGCAGGGGAGTGCTTCCCCGGTGTGCTCGCAGCGTGGCCCGGAGCTCGTGCATGTAGTCCAGGTCGACGTAGCGGGCCTCCACTTCCAGGGTCACCGGGTTCACGCCCGCGTCGGTTTCTGCTGCCGAGATGTCTACCGGCACGGCATCGGAGGCGAACACGCTGATGGTGCCTTCCCGTTCGTTGATGCGGCCCTTGACTGCGAGTGCGGTGTCTTCCACGAGGCAGTCGGCGAACATTTCGTA